>QILH01000303.1 GCA_003233255.1 Gammaproteobacteria bacterium
GGAACAACGTGCACAGCAGTTTGATTTATTACGTAAGCGTTATCCGAAACGCCGTGAGTTTAGTTACTATCGTATTTCCAGCGGTGCTATTTCAGCAAAAGAAATAAGTCTGTTGGCAAAACTGGGCTTTAACTTGAGCCTTTGAGTCGGGCATGAATATGCGCCTCACTTTCAAGTACTTCACCATCTTCATCCAGTGCGGGATACGCCAGACCTTTGCGAGTATAAAATTCAGCCAGGCTTGGATGCGCCCATTCGAACAAGGTCTTATCAAAATCAGTTTGTGCAAGCTGTTGTCGATCATAAAAACCTGCTGTCAGTCGTTGTCGCTGGGCTTCAAATAATATAAGCGCTGCGGCAACAGACACATTTAGCGAATCAATCATTCCCAGCATCGGAACGATTATGTGCTCATCGGCCAGATCCAGACCGTCATGACTAACGCCAAACAGTTCGGTTCCCAACATAATCGCACAGGGTTGCGTGAAGTCGATCTGTCTGAAATCACGTGCGCTATCCGTTAAGTGCGCAGCGTAGACCCGCATGTTTTGTCTTTTGACCACATCGACAGCCTGGGTTATATGATCATAGCGGTGTAGATTGACCCATTTACTCGAGCCCGAGCTAATGTATTTAGAGGTGCGTACCATGGGGTCAGGAGTAACGGCATGCACGTTAAATACACCAACGGCATCGCAGGTGCGAATCACGGCAGACAGGTTATGCCCCTTATGAACCTTATCCATCACCACGCTGAGATCCAGTTGGCGACGTTGTAATATGGAGGTTAATTTTCTGAAGCGTTCGGGCGTCATGATTTCCAGTAACTATGTTTTGCGGTGTAATTAAAGTGTTATTGTACGTGTCTGCCTGAAACTATGCATTTTAATTTAGGGAAAGCCTATGACGAATATACAACAACTGCTGGATATTATGTCTCGCCTGCGCGATCCAGAAGCAGGTTGCCCCTGGGATCAAAAGCAGACTTATCAATCCATCGTGCCGCATACTCTGGAAGAGGCCTATGAGGTTGCCGACACCATTGAGCGTGGCGATTTTGATGAACTGCGTGATGAACTGGGTGATCTATTATTTCAGATCGTGTTTTATGCTCAGCTTGCCAAAGAAGAATCACGCTTCGAATTTGCCGATGTGGTTGATGCGATATCGGACAAATTAATCCGCCGTCATCCGCACGTGTTTGCCGATATGAAGTTTGCTAACGCCGATGATCAAACCGCACATTGGGAGGCCACCAAGGCCAAAGAACGCTCAGCGAAAACAGCGAGTGAACCGAGCCAGTTAGATGGGGTCGTCCAGGGTATGCCTGCGCTAAGTCTGGCGCGAAAACTTCAGTCACGTGCGGCACGGGTTGGATTTGACTGGCCATCGGAACAGGGCGTGTTTGCCAAGCTCGACGAAGAGGCCAATGAGTGTCGTGAGGCCTGGAGTGATGATGAAGCGCGCAGTGAGGAACTTGGTGACTTGTTGTTTACCTGTGTCAATCTCAGTCGGCATGCGGATGTCGATCCCGAACAGGCGCTGCGGATGGCGAATAAAAAATTCGAGCGGCGTTTTCGTATTATGGAATCACTTGCCAGCCAGAAAGGAATGCGATTGACAGAGTTGTCTACGACCCAGTGGGAAGGACTTTGGGAGCAGGCTAAAACCTCGGTCGTGCTGAAACAAGCTGAATGAATTTGTCAGTTGATGATGGTTTGCTATTTCTTCCGCTTATCTGGCACTTATAGTGTGCGTCAAATATAAGAATGCACTAATGCAAGTCATTTTAAGTTGTTGATTTAATATAGGTGCACAGATATGGCTCAGCTGATGCACCGTTAAAGTTCAAAATGATTGAAAAAGGCCTGCATCAAATTTTACGGTGGTATAACATCGTCTAAAAATTAATAAGACCAAAAAAATAATATAAGGAGAGGTGTCATGACTACCAACCTGGCTGGACGACTCAGCCTGTTATCCATCGTGTTGATTTTCCCTAATATCGCTACGGCTGCGACCTTTGACTCGGGTTATACCGCGTGGATGTTGACCGCAACTGTGCTCGTATTGTTCATGACCATTCCGGGCCTGTCGTTGTTTTATGCCGGAATGGTGCGATCTAAAAATGTATTGTCGGTGCTCATGCAGTGTTTTGCCATTACCTGTATGGCATCCATCATCTGGATAGCCGTCGGTTATAGCCTGGCGTTAAATGGTGATCATTCTTTGTGGGGAAGTCTGGACAAGGCTTTTCTGGATGGTGTCACTCGCGATTCGATTTTTTTAGACAAGATACCTGAAAACGTCTGGGTGATGTTTCAAATGACCTTTGCCATTATTACCCCGGCGTTGATCGTGGGTGGTTTTGCCGAACGCATGAAATTTTCGGCGATGATGTTATTCAGTGCCTTCTGGCTACTGCTGGTGTACGTGCCGGTTTGTTATTGGGTGTGGTCTGATAATGGCTGGTTGTTACAAAAAGGTATGATCGACTTTGCCGGTGGTACGGTGGTGCATATTAATGCCGGTGTGGCCGCATTGGTCACCGCGGTTTATCTGGGTCGACGCAAGGGCTTTCCCGACACCGCGATGCCACCACACAATTTAACCATGACCGTTGCCGGAGCCGGTATGTTGTGGGTAGGCTGGTTTGGCTTTAATGCTGGTAGCGCAATCGTGATGGGCGATGATCTTTTCCGTGATGCGGGCAGTGCGATGCTGGTGACGCACATCAGTGCGGCGATGGGCGCGTTGGCGTGGATGACCATGGAATGGATGAAATATCGTAAACCCAGTGTGCTCGGTATAGTCACCGGCATGGTGGCGGGTTTGGGTACGATCACGCCGGCATCAGGGCATGTTGGGCCGATGGGCGCGATGATTATCGGTTTATCCGCCGGTGTGGTGTGTTACTTTGCGACGCACTATATAAAACGTAAGCTCAAGATCGATGACTCCCTCGACGTGTTCCCGGTGCACGGTGTGGGCGGTATTCTGGGTACCATGGCCGTCGGCGTATTTGCATTTACCGCCGGTGGCATCAACGAACCCAAAGACAGTGAGGCCAGTGTTGCCTCGGCCATAATCGATCAACTTGGCGTGCAGGCGACAGGCGTCGTGGCTACCATCATCTGGTGTGGTGTACTCAGTTGGTTGATTCTAAAGGTCGTCGATATGATGGTGGGGGTTCGGGTGAGCTCAGAAGAAGAACTTGAAGGTCTCGACATCACCATGCATGAAGAGACGGGTTATAATTTATAACGATTGATTCTTTAAACTCGAATAAAAATGGGTGCTTCGGCACCCATTTTGTTTGCTGGAAGATGTTTAACTTAGTATAACGTTTCTATGAAGCAAGATGATTCTCGTATGAATATTCATAATTTTTTCAAATTTAAATAGTTATTTGTAAAAACTTCTTCTTTCGAATGTGAGAGTGCTGTAGTAGAGTATTTACTATCTTTTAGGAGATTGTGATGTTCAATCAAAAACGACTCATCGTTATAAGCACTGTCCTGGTAGTCGTTGTTATTGTTTCTATTTTTGTGCTCAAACGTGCTAAACCGGTCGCGGTGTTACTAACAACGGTCGAAATAGGCTCCGTTGAGCGCACTGTAACCAATACTCGGGCAGGTACGCTCAAGGCTTGTCGACGTGCGCGTTTATCTCCATCCATTGGAGGGCAAATCTCAAATTTACCCGTACGTGACGGCGATGTCGTTAAGGCCGGACAAATTTTATTTGAAATTTGGAACGAGGATTTACAAGCGCAGATGCAACTTGCTAAAAGTGAACTTCAGGCAAGCCAGGCTCGTGCTAAGGAGGCATGTGTATTGGCTGAGGTGGCGAAACACGAGGCAAAACGCTTAACCCTGTTACGTAAAAAAGCCCTGACCTCGGATGAGAAAGTAGATCAGGCGGTCGGGCTGGCGGAATCAAAACATGCCGGGTGTGATGCAGCAACGTCGATGATCAACGTTAGCCAGTCGCGTGTTGCCGTGGCTCAGGCCGCACTGGATCGCACACGTTTAACGGCTCCATTTGCGGGCACCATCGCCGAAGTGAATGGTGAGCTTGGCGAGTATGTCACACCATCGCCAGTAGGTGTGCAAACGCAACCTGCTATCGATTTGATTGACAGTAGTTGCCTGTACGTGGCAGCTCCCATCGATGAAGTCGATGCGCCTGAAATAAAGGCAGGCATGACGGCCAGAATTTCACTGGACGCTTTTGGTAAGGAATATTTCAAAGGTAAGGTACGCCGGGTTGCCCCGTATGTACTCGATATCGAAAAGCAGGCTCGTACCGTTGATATCGAAGTCAATTTTCTTTCCGAAAAAGATAAAACTAATATGTTGCCCGGTTACACGGCCGATGTTGAAGTGATCATCAATGCCCATACCGGCGTCCTGCGTATACCGAGTGAAGCAATACTGGAAGGCAATCGAGTGTATCTATATGACGCTGATAATCAAACGATAAATGGGGTTGATATCGTCAGTGGATTGAGTAACTGGCAGTTTACAGAAATTAAGTCCGGGCTTGAAGAAGGACAACAGATTGTATTGTCGATCGATCAGGACGGGCTAGTGGATGGTGCTCGAATTAAAATTGAAAAAGAAGACTAAGTCAGACGCCTTATGATCAAACTGCAGAAGATTCATCGCAATTTTCAAGTCGGTGATCAGATCGTACATGCGCTGGATGATATCAATCTTGAGATAGCACAGGGTGAATACGTTTCTGTTATGGGGCCCTCCGGTTCAGGGAAATCAACGTTATTAAACCTGATTGGCATGCTCGACCACCCAAGTTCGGGCGAATATTATCTGAATGACAAAAACGTCACCGAGTTAGGTGAGGTTGAAGAGGCGCAAATACGGAATAAAAATATAGGCTTCGTTTTTCAGGCCTTTCATCTCGTGCCTCGCCTGAGTGCCGCTGAAAATATAGAGCTACCGTTGATGCTCGCGGGGATTGAGCCATCGATAAGGGATGCAAAGGTTAGCCTGGCTCTTGAATCATTGAACCTGACCGAACGGGCACGCCATAAACCGGAACAATTATCAGGAGGGCAACGGCAACGTGTGGCCATTGCGCGAGCGACCATTACCGAACCGGCGGTGTTGCTGGCTGATGAACCAACTGGAAACCTGGATCAAAAATCCGGGCACGATGTCATGGATATTCTGGAAGCGTTGAATCAACGTGGTATAACATTAATTATGGTCACGCATGATCAAAGTTTAGGAGATCGATCTGCGCGCTCAATTAAAATGATCGATGGTCGTATTGAATCTGACAACCTTAACAAAATAGATCATGCTACAGTCTCGTGATGTTATTACTTTTGCCTGGCAGGCCTTAAAAGGGTATCGAACCCGAACCATTCTAATGTTAATCGCAATGAGCATCGGTGTCGCCTCGGTGCTGGTATTAACCTCACTGGGGGAAGGCGCGCGTCGATATGTGCGCGGTGAATTCGCCTCACTCGGAACCAATCTGATCATTGTCATACCGGGGCGCAGTGAAACCTCGGGTGCGGGTTTGAGCAACATGATGGGTGTGACCCCAAGGGATTTAACGCTCGCCGATGCCAATGCGCTGACACGTCATCCTAAAGTGAAACAGATTGCCCCGCTCAACATCGGTGGCGCCGAGATCTCATGGCAAAATCGCAAACGCGAAGTCACGGTGATGGGAACCAGTCGTGAACTTCTGAGTATCCGTCACTGGTCTTTGTCACGTGGTAAGTTTTTACCCGACAGCGACTGGGAACGAGCCAGCCCGGTCTGTGTTATCGGCAAAAAGATACGTGATGAAATTTTTTCGGCACATAATGCGCTGGGTCAATGGGTTCGCATTGGCGATAATCGCTGCCGGATTATAGGAATTTTATCATCAGAGGGTCAATCGATTGGGATTAATGTTGATGAAGTCGTGATTATTCCGGTGGCCTCGGCACAGGCGTTATTTAATACCCCGTCACTGTTTAGAATATTTATCGAAGCAAAGACGCGAAAATCCATCCCAAAAGTGATTCAGTTTAGCAAAGACACAATCAAGGCCCGACATCAGGGCGAAGAGGACATTACGGTCGTAACACAAGATGCGGTGCTCGCCACGTTCGACAATATTTTAAGTGTATTGACTTATGCCCTTGGCGGGATTGCCGGGATCAGTCTAGCGGTGGCCGGTATTTTGATCATGAATGTGATGTTAGTTGCAGTGTCGCAACGTACTGCAGAGATTGGTTTGCTAAAGGCCCTGGGCGCTTCGCATAAAGGGATCATTATTCTTATTCTAACCGAGGCCATGTTGCTATCCGCCATCGGCGGGATTATTGGATTAGCTATCGGACAACTGGGTGCCTGGGGGATACGATATGCTGTCCCGGAGTTGCCGGCCTATCCTCCGATATGGGCGGCAGTTCTGTCTTTTTCAGTGGCCATAATTACCGGCGCTATTTTTTGTTTGCTGCCCGCGCGCAAGGCGTCAAAGCTTGATCCGGTGTTGGCATTGGCGAAACGATGACATGTTAATTAATGACTTCATTAAACTAACCAGCAGTTCGTTATGGGCGCAAAAACTACGTAGTTTTCTTACCATGATTGGTATCGCCGTGGGCATTGCCGCCGTGGTATTGCTGACGTCAATCGGTGAGGGGGTGCATAAATATATTCTGGCTGAGTTTACTCAGTTTGGCACTACGATTGTCGGGATCAACCCAGGAAAAACCACCACCATGGGTTTGAGCGTCGGGGTATTTGGCAGTGTGCGACCGTTATCGATTGAGGATGCAGAAGCACTAAAACGATTACCTTTTGCCGAGAGTGTCGTTGGTCTGGTGCAAGGCAATGCAGAGATAGAAGGTAATAAACGCACTCGACGAACGACCGTATATGGTTCGGGGCATGATCTTCCGAATGCCTTTAACATGCCGGTTCGTCTGGGACGTTTTCTGCCTAAAGATGATCCGGTCGCACCGCGGGCTTTTGCGGTTCTGGGTAGCAAGGTCAAACAGGAATTATTCGGAAACACAAATCCTTTAGGGCAACGAATTCGTATCGGTGGCGATCGTTATCGTGTGATCGGGGTGATGGAATCTAAGGGGCAGGTGCTGGGATTTGATTTAGACGACACGGTGTATATCCCGTTAGCACGAGGTCTGGAGTTGTTTAATCGCGAAGGGCTGATTGAGATCGATGTACTTTATCGTGAAGGTGTGCCGGTCGATAAAGTGGTGGCCGGAATAAAACGAGTGTTAACCGCACGTCATGGACGCGAAGATTTTACCATTACTACTCAGGAGCAAATGCTAGATGTGCTCGGTTCGATATTAAATGTACTTACCATTGCGGTGGGGGCGATTGGCGGCATATCATTACTGGTTGGTGCAATCGGCATCATTACCATCATGACGATAAATGTAAATGAACGTACAGCCGAAATAGGTCTGATTCGTGCTTTGGGTGGCCGACATTCTCAAATCCTGTTTTTGTTTTTAGGTGAAGCCATCGTTTTATCCGCCATTGGCGGTTTGTTTGGTTTGATCCTGGGAATCGGTATCGGACAGCTGTTAGGGTTATTTATTCCGGCATTGCCGATACACACGCCCTGGATTTTTGTCATCATGGCTGAAGTTATGGCCATTTTAATTGGTCTGGCGGCAGGCGTCGTGCCGGCACTTTATGCGGCAAAACTTGATCCCATTGAAGCATTACGTGCAGAATAAACGATGTTAGATAATTTACCTTATTTTTTAACGGCAATGTATGTTGTAGTGCAGGTAGCCGCCATCTTTGCGGCTATTGAAGCATTGCTCTATTCGCGTACATCGCAAGGTGCGATCGCCTGGTCGTTATTTCTTATTATGTTTCCATTGTTAGCGTTACCCCTTTATTTAATCTTTGGGGGGCGTAAATTCACAGGGTATCTGGATGCTCGACGCAGTGGCAACCAGCCGTTACAGCGTTTGGTTCAGGAAGCGAGAGAAACGTTACCCCAGTCAATATTGGCTGAGTTTACTGAGGATGAACAGGATCATGTCGTTCTGACGCGTCTTGCGCGCATGCCATTTTTTGCTGGCAACCGCTGCCAGTTATTAATTGATGGTGAAGCGACGTTTAACGCTATCTTTAATAAAATTGATGCGGCAAAAGAATACGTACTGGTACAGTTTTATATTGTCAAAGATGATGAACTCGGCCGTAGATTGCAGGCGTTATTAATAAAAAAAGCTCAGGCGGGAGTACGGGTCTATTTTCTTTACGACGCGGTTGGTTCGCATGCCTTAACCACGGCATATTTATTTACCCTGCGATCCGCCGGGGTTGAGACGGCCGTATTCAGTGGAAAAAGTCATGGCAAGGGACATCTTTTCAGGATTAATTTTCGCAATCATCGCAAGATTGTCGTGGTTGATGGTCATACGGCGTATGTCGGAGGACATAATGTCGGTGATGAATATGTTGGCAAAAGTCCTTCACCCAAGCTGCGGCCCTGGCGCGATACCCATGTCGAGGTGTGTGGCCCGGCAGTGTTGGGTATTCAACTAGCCTTTCTGGAAGACTGGTACTGGGCCACGCAGGAGATTCCACAGGTTAATGCGAAACCCTGTGCTGCGCATGAATCGAATCACCGTGTGCTGGTGTTGCCGAGCGGTCCGGCGGATGAGTTTGATACCTGTGGTTTACTGTTTGCCGAACTCATTCATTCTGCACGGCAACGCATCTGGATCGTAAGTCCGTATTTTGTCCCGGATGAAACCATCATCAGTGCCTTGCAACTCGCGGCGTTACGCGGGGTGGATGTACGCATCATGTTGCCAGAGAAGGCCGATAGTTACATCATCTATCTGGCCAAGTTTACCTATCTATATGAAACGCTGCCGTTTGATATTCAGGTATACAGTTACACCGCTGGATTTCTTCACCAGAAGGTTATCCTGGTGGATGATGAACTGGCCGGTGTCGGCACGGCCAATTTTGACAATCGCTCGTTCCGACTGAATTTTGAAATCACCTTATTGTTTGCTGACAAAAAATGTGTGCGTGATGTCGAGGTCATGCTCGAAAATGATTTTCGTCAGTGCCGGAAAATGAACATGAACGATATCGTACAACGCCCGGTCTGGTTTCGATTATTGACCAGAATAGCCAGACTCTTCTCGCCGGTGTTGTGAGAAGTAAACAATCACGTTCCTTTAAGATTCCGTTACTTATTATGTTTTTGAGCCTGAATAAGGATGGTTTTATTATAGTTTAGTACGATG
>QILH01000291.1 GCA_003233255.1 Gammaproteobacteria bacterium
ATTTGCGAAAATTCCATTTCTATTTGATTAAGCAATACTTTCTCCTATTCGGCTAACAGTTATATCTCACGCTCGCGGTAATTGTACCCTTAAAGCAGAAAAATACCGCTCGCGGTAATTCTACCCTTAAAGCCGAGAATTACGGACGGTGCTTAAAAAATATTCACGTTATCATGCCATTTTAACCGTTTCACATCCAGTTTTGATGCATTATTGAGAGTACCTACGCGCCAGATGAATGGCAGGTATCGCATGCATCGAAAGACGCACAGTTGTGGTGCATGGTGTGAAAATATTAAAGTTTGATTCCCTTTTCAGGCGAATGACGTCGTTAAAGGAGCTTTTATTTAATGGATTCCCCTCTCCAGGGGAATGACGGATAAAAGTTCTGAGGGAGAAGGAGAGTAGATTCCCTTCTCCAAGGGAATGACGAGCGTCTTTCTACGCCACTCTCGATTCAAACAAAGCCAACAATTCCCCAGCCGGCTTCCGCTGTTGCCCATTACAACTGATCGATCTCATAACTTTAAATCGTTTTATATTATCAGCGGCTTTATAGGCCTGACGGGTAAACTGGGTATTGTGATTGGAGATTAAAACGGGGATACCACGTTGGCGTGTGCTTTCGGCCAGTTGTGCGAGTTGTTGTTGTTGTGTGATGTTAAAACCGCCGGCGCTGTAGCTGGTGAAGTTGGCGGATTTGGATAAGGGTACGTAGGGTGGGTCGCAGTAGACGACGTCGCCGTTATTTAATTTATTGAATACGGTTGCGAAGTCGACGTGTAAAAATTCGGCCTGTTGCGCTTTTTGATAAAAGGTTGTCATCTCTTTGGTGGGGAAGTAGGGGCGTTTGTAGCGTCCGAACGGTACGTTGAATCCGCCGCTGGCGTTGTAGCGGCACAGGCCGTTGTAGCCGTGGCGGTTCAGGTAAATAAACAGCGCGGCCTTGCGTTCGAGGTTTTTGCTTTTGTTAAATTCAACCCGGCGTCGATAGTAGTAGTCTTCTTTGTTGGTGGCGTCGCGAAACAGGCGTGAACAAGTTGCGATAAATGTTTCGCCTTGTTCGGCGAGGATTTGATACAGCGAGATCAGATCAAAATTATTATCGGCCAGTAAATAACGATCGTAGTCGGTATTTAAAAACACCGCACCGGATCCGGCAAACGGTTCGATCAGGCGGTCGCCGGCAGGCAGCATGGTGTGGATATGCGACATGATGCGATATTTGTTTCCGGCCCATTTTAAAAATGGACGATTGTGTGTATTGGCGACCATTAGTTTAAATCCTTCAGATAAACCTTTGACTGGCGTTGATAGTTATACAGGCTGCGTTTTTTTATCGGCAGTTGTTCGAGTTTGGCGGGTTTGAAGCACCGCTCGCGAAACCAGTGTGCGGTTTGGGTGGTGAGCACAAACATTTTTTCGATACCCAGTTGTCTGGTTTGTTTGATGATGTAATCAAAAATAGTATTGCCGCGGCCTTCGCCCTGATAATTTTCATGTACGGCCAGGCAGGCGAGTTCGGCGAGCTGTTCATTCACATACGGATAGAACGCCGCGCAGGCGACGATCAGTCCGTCGCGTTCGATGACGGTGAAGTGTTGTATCTCGGTTTCGAGTACCTCGCGTGAGCGACGTACAAGTTGGCCCTGTTCTTCGAGTGGCCGGATTAAATCTAATATGCCGCCGATGTCATCGATGCTGGCCTCGCGAATGGTTTCGTAGGCGTTGGCGGTTAACATCGAGCCGACGCCGTCGCGGGTGAATAACTCCAGTAACAAACCCCCGTCGATATCGCGGTCGATGATGTGCACGCGTTTTACACCACTGACGCTGGCCTTTAAGGCATGGCTTAGCAACAAACGGGTGCTGGCTTTGAATTTTTTCTTACTGCGTAATAATTCTTCCGCATCGTCCTGGGTGAGTTCGTGCATCACCGCGGATTTTTTACCGGCCGTTAAACTTTCGTCGGCCATGAAGATCAATTTATCGGCTTCAAGTTGTCTCGCCGCTTCGGTGGCGACGGTCTCGGCGGTCAGGTTAAACACCTCGCCGGTGGGGGAGTAACCCATCGGGGATAACAACACGATGTTTTCATCTTCCAGATGCCAGCGAATGGAGTCGGTATCGATGCGCCGTATCTCGCCGCTGTGGCAAAAGTCGATGCCATCGCGCACGCCGAGGGGTTTTGCGGTGACAAAATTTCCGGATACGACCCGGGTCGGTAATTTGTCCAGTGGCATATCGCTGATGCCCATGCTGAGCAGGGCTTCGATCTCGACCCGCACACTGCCGGCGGCCTGTTTGAGACATTCCAGCGCGGCGTCGTTGGTGATGCGGATGCCGTCGACGTATTCGGTTTTGATGTCGCGCTGTTTGAGTAATTTGGTGATCTGCGGGCGCGCGCCGTGCACCAGCACCAGGCGGATGCCGAGGCTGTTGAGCAACACCAGGTCGTGAACCAGATTCGGGAATTGCGCATCGGTCAACATTTCGCCACCAAAGGTGATGACGAACGTCCGGCCCCGAAAGGCTCGGATATACGGGGTCGAGTGACGAAACCACTCGACGAAACTGGGCTGCTGATCTTTTTCTCGCATTTGCTTTAAAATGTAGCTGTATCTGATTGATTTACAAGTATAAGACAAGCATAACCTAAGCAAAGATCGGGGGGAATGGCTCAGATCAAAAAAAAGCGCCCGATTTGGCGCTATTTTGATCGAGTCAGGGTGTTTTTGGGTGTTTTTGTGGTTTTCGAGGTGTTTTGGATATTTTTAGCGGTGTATGCCGACACCGATGCCAATGCTGAATCGGGGTCGTACTCGGGAATCCGAGGATGTTTCAGACCACAGGTAGGTCTTTTCGGCTTTCATGACCGGGTAGGTGTAATCGGCGTCGCCGACCTTGCCACTTATATTGCCGGCCACGGTGCCAATCGCCGAGATCCAGCGGCCTGCGGCGTATGAGGCCGGTTCGATATAAGCGTCCTGTTTAATCAGAAAACGCCCCTGGGCTTTGGCCGATCGTTGCGGCTCACTGCTGCTGGAAAGTGGATAACTCAGCACTTCGATGGTGCTGCTGTTTTTATCGTTGCGTATGTCAACGATCAGACCGCCCCAGACTACGCGTTTATTCTGGCTGCTGGAATCGTTCAGGGTTTGTTGCGGTACGATTTTGAGGTCGGCGCCTTCGAGATTAAATGGCGGCGTGGCGCAGCCTGTGAGTGACAGGCTGATTAATGCAAATGAAAGTGGGTAGGCGAATTTAAGTGTCATAGGATGAGTCGCTTCTGTTGTTTAATGCTTTTGTATGCTCTGGATTGACCGATGTTGGTAGTGATACGGGTAGGGGCGATAGTAAGGGCCATACCAGTAGTTATCGTAGTAGCCGTCATTATTATAATTAACACGCACCGGCCATAAATAATGCTCGTTGACTTTTACGACCGGATAGCGGTAATCGAAATCGTCTACTTTACGCGTTTCCTGACCGCTGATCGTGCCGTACACACTCATTTCTCGTCCCTTGCTATAGATCGCCGGATCTAAAAAACCATCGACTTTGGCGATGAAGCGACCGAGGGTTTGATCGCCTTCAATCGGCCGGGTCGAGGCGGTAATGCGTTTGGTGATGATCACAATTTCGCTTTGGTTATCCGCATTATTGGTTTCGAGAATCACGCCACCCCAGGTGATATGCGTATCTTTGTAGGCCGCAATATCCTGCTGCACAGCGGCCACAGGGGGATTAGGTGCGGCGACCGGCAGTACGGGTTTGGCTGAGCAACCCCCAAGTACGGTGCTTCCGAGAACGACAATGATAAATACAGTTTTCATAGAGTTCATTGTACCTGCTGTATATGCATAAAGCGCACACCCATCCACAAAATTTCTGCCTGTAACTATAGACCGGAATTTGTTTGCTAAATTCCCCTGTTGGCTGCTTTATATAATTTTAGTCGTTTGGGCAGCCAATATCTGCCCGATCAGGTGATTTTAGTCTGGCCGATGATGGTCTGGATTTCCTGTTTTTATGATGAATACTCTTCGCATGAATCTTTGATTGGCTGAATGAAACATTAAACTTGAGGTATACTGTTGTTTAAAGAAAATATAATGAAAAGGGGGAACACAAAATGGAATTTTTTACGACCACTTACTATGGGAACACCGTTCAGCAATGGCTGATCTCGCTGGGAATTATTCTTTTTGTCGTTTTATTGGGTAAGGTGGTTTACTGGCTTTTCTCGAAAATCGTCAAGGCCTTTACCAGAAAAACTGAAACTAAACTCGATGATATTATTGTTGACCTGATCGAAGAGCCGATTGTGTTTATGTTAATGGTCAGTGGTATCTGGTTTGCGTTTACCCTGTTGACCTTGCCCGAAGCATTTTCCTCTGCGATTAATAACTCCCTGCACATTATTGTGGCGATGTTGATTGGCTGGTTACTGGTACGCCTGTTTGAGGCTTTCTACGAAAGCATCTTGCTACCCTGGTCTGAGAAAACAGAAAATGATTTAGATGATCAATTGCTGCCGATCCTGCGCAAAGGTGTGCGTTTGATCATCTGGATAATGGCGATTGTTATTGGTCTGAATAACGCCGGTTATAACGTGGGTGCCGTTTTAGCAGGGCTCGGTATTGGTGGTTTGGCGCTGGCGATGGCGGCAAAAGATACGGTCTCGAATATATTTGGTGGTTTTACGATTTTTGCCGATCAACCTTTTCGTATTAATGATCGAGTTAAAATCGACGGTTATGACGGTACGATTATAGAAATTGGGGTACGCAGTACACGACTTAAAACCCTGGCTGGCCGCATTGTTACTATTCCGAACTCGACGTTTACCGATGCCCCGGTTGAGAACGTATCGCGTGAACCCTCGCGCAAAATTAGTCTGGATCTGGGTTTAACCTATGATACGACAGCTGCTAGCATGGAATTGGCGATGCAATTGTTAAAAGATATCAATAACGAAAATACTCATACTGAAGAAAAAACAATTGTTTCTTTTAATGGTTTTGGTGATTTCGCCATGAACATTATGTTTATTTATTATATCAAGAGTGGTGAGAGCATTGCGGATACTCAAACCGAGATAAATCTTGAAATTCTGCGACAATTTAGTGAGAACGGATTGGAGTTTGCGTTCCCGACCCAAACTTTATATAACATTGAAACGCAGCAAGGTTAATGCGCAAGATTATTTATTTGAAATAATTTTGATTCAGTCAATGTGCCGGTGGGGTGACTATTGCTCAGTACAATATTGACTGATCATTTTTGATAATAAATCAATCGTCGGCTGTATTTGTTCCATTGGTAAATATTCATCGGGTTGATGGGCCTGTTCGATATGCCCCGGGCCCATGACGATGGTCTGCATTCCCATGCTGTTTAGGTAGGGGGCCTCGGTGCAATAGGCGACGGTTTCTGCGGGGTGGCCGGTGAGCGTCTCCGCGGTTTTGACTATCTCAGCATCGCTAGCAGTATGCATTGGGTTTGTTCCGCGGATTAAAGATTTACGTTCATAGCCTAGTCCGGTGTCGGCCAGTCGTATTTTTAATCGATGATCTAACGTTTCGCGCAGTTCGTCGCTCGACATGCCCGGCAAGGGTCGAAGATCGATATGCAATTCACAGTCACCGCAAATACGATTAGGGTTATCACCGCCATGAATGTGACCCAGATTTATGGTGGGGTAGGGTACGGCGAAGTTGGGATCGTTATATTTTTCCTGTAATTCCTTACGCCATAGTTTGATCTCGTCGAGCACCAGATGCATGCCATCCATCGCGTTATTGCCGTAGGCAGGATTACTGGAATGCCCTGATCGTCCAGTTAAATGAATCGACTCCATAATAATGCCTTTATGCGCACGAATGGGTTTCAATCCGGTGGGCTCACCGATGATGGCGTATTTTGCTTTTGGCCGATCCGCTTCGACCAGCGCAACGGCGCCATCCATCGAGCTTTCTTCGTCGGCGGTTGCTAATAAAATAATGGGTGCTTTGAGTGTGTTGGCATCGTGTTGTTTGACGGCCTCGATGGCCAGGCCGAGAAAACTTTTCATGTCGGCACTGCCGAGGCCATAGAGTTTGTTGTCGCGTTCGGTTAAGGCAAAGGGATCCGATGTCCAGTATTCTTCGTTGAACGGCACGGTGTCGGTGTGACCCGATAAGATCAAACCGCCGGGGCCACTGCCCAGTGTGGCGATCAGGTTGGCTTTTTCGGGCTGGTTTGGGAGTGGCATGATCTCGATACTAAATCCCAGATCAGTTAACCAGCCCGCCAGCAGATCAATCACCGCACGGTTACTTTGATCGTACTGTTTTTGCACACTGCTGACCGATGGGGTGGCGATCAGCTGCGACAAACACTCCAGTAATTTAGGTGTGGAGTGTTGCATCGGCAAGGTGCGACGGGTTTAGTAAGAACCCCATGAGTCTTTCGATTTAAAGCGGAACTTGGGAATGATAAGTCCAATCAGCATACCGATAATCAAAACCCCTGCGCCGGTGATAAACCAGTGCCGTTGTGAACGATCTTTTAGGACCTGATTTTCCTGTTTTACCAGCACCAGTTCATCGCTGATCTGTTCATATTTTTTATGCAGCTCAATGTTTTCTTTTGCAAGTTGTTTGGGGCGTGCCGCAACCTTGCTTAAGTGTGCCAACTCTTTAGAAGCCGTGGTATGTTTTACCTGTAAGGCGGTATGTTCAGAGTCCAGCCTGATCTTGTTTTTGCGTAGTGCGGCCAGCTCTTCTTTTAATGATTTGTTTCGTTCTTTGGTCTTGGCTAAACGAGATTCAGCGCGGGCGAGTTTATCTGCGGCGATAGGCGCATCGGCAAGATATTGACTTCGTACCCAGCCTTCCTGGCCATCTTCTGTTTTGACTTTGGTATAACCGGTGTCGGTTTCTTCAAGTACCTCAAGCTTCATGCCGCTGACCAGGGCTTTGATGATCTGGAACTGATTGCCCTGCCCAGTGCGCATGGTGATACGTAATTGATCGCTGACGTATTTGCTGGCGGCACTGACTTGCAATGGCGTTAACAGGGTGAGACTGGTGAGACATAGGCTAATCAAAAAATAATGGTAACGCTTCATGTTTGTAATCCTGGCTGTACTTGTTCTTATACTATTATATATGCAATCTTAAAACGGCATAGTAACCTTATACGGGTCTGTCATGCCGGTCGGCTGATGTCGGAAATCCCGCAAATATTATGCGATATTGGCTGGGACACGCTAGATTATCAATATTATCAGGTATATGGCAAAGGTTTGTAATCTGTATCACACATAACGGTCATTAATAACCCACAAAGGCCGAACGGGTGTGATACTGTCACGCCACGGTAACAATTTTGGCGTGTAATGTCCCCGCGTAGCAATGATGGCGGATAAACTTATGTATAACATGATGTCCAGGCAAACCCCAAATATATTAGTCGTTGAAGATGAGGCCGCAATCCGTGAGATGCTCAATTATTCTCTGGGGCGTGCCGGATTCGAGGTGCACGAGGCGGCCGATGCTCGTCAGGCGCAGGATATGATCAGCAAAGTGGAGCCGGATCTGATTTTGTTGGACTGGATGTTGCCAGGTATCAGTGGGGTCGAACTGGCCAACAAGTTGCGCCAGGCCAACCGTACCAGTCGCTTGCCGATAATTATGCTGACCGCCAGAGGCGAAGAGGATGATAAAATCCGCGGCCTGGAAGCGGGGGCGGATGATTATATAACCAAGCCCTTTTCACCAAAGGAATTGATAGCCCGTATCCATGCGGTACTACGTCGAACCAGCGAAGAGGCGCAGGGTGATATTCTTGAAGCCGGTCTCATGAAACTGGATACCATCGGGCACCGAGTGAGCATAAATAATAAGCCATTAGAGCTGGGACCAACCGAGTATCGTCTGTTACACTTCTTCATGACGCATAAAGACCGAGTCTTTAGCCGAAGCCAGTTGCTGGATCATGTTTGGGGTGATCATGTTTATATTGAAGAGCGAACCGTTGATGTTCATATCCGTCGTCTGCGCCGGGCACTGGAATCATTCGATTGTGCCCGATATATTCAGACGGTTCGGGGTTCAGGTTATCGTTTTTCGGAACAAATTTAGACTGATTCTATTTTTAAAGAATGTATTTGTTCATAACAGGTATCGAGGTTGGTGAATAACCGCTGGAACGCAGAGCTCTGGAGGCTGGTGGTTTTATTGGCCATTACGACCGTTCTTGGTCTGATTTTTAACTCGGTATTTTTATTTCTGAGCATAGCTTTACTGGGTTATCTGGCCTGGACTTTCGTTAATCTCCGCAACATGTATCGCTGGTTAGCGGTCGGCAAGAAATTTTCTCCTCCTTCTTCGGCGGGTATCTGGGGTGAGCTGTTTACCGAAATTTACAAACTGCAAAAGCGTAATAAAAAACGTCAAAAACGTCTGGTCAATTTACTGGCGCGTTTTCGTGAAACCACCGAGGCCATGCCCGATGGGGTGGTGGTCATGCAGGCAAACGGCACTATTGAGTGGTGGAATGATGTGGGCAGCAAGATGTTGCAATTAAATTATCCGCAGGACGTGGGTCAACGAATTACTAACCTGGTGCGCAACCCGGAATTCCATAGTTTCTATCAACGCGCGAATCAGGATGAAATTTTTCATATTCCTGCGCCTGGCGATGTAAACAAAACCATTGCTATTCAGATTACCCCTTATGGTCAGGATCAAAGTTTGTTAACGGCGCGGGATGTAACGCTACTGGAACGGGTAGAACAAATCAGGCGAGATTTTGTGGCTAATATTTCACATGAGCTGCGAACGCCGTTGACGGTGATGACCGGGTTTCTGGAAACCATGGCCGGTGAATCTCATGTTCAGGATGCAGAGACACAACGCTCAATTGAATTAATGCAGCAGCAATCTAAACGCATGCAGCGTTTAGTCGAGGATCTGATGTTGTTATCTAAACTTGAAAACGAACATAAACCGATTAAACATGAAATCGTTGCGGTTCCGCAAAAGTTGTTAAATCTGAAAGAAGAAGCCGAAGTGATCAGTGGCGCACGTAAACATAAACTGACGCTAGAGTGTGATGAGGATCTTTACCTGTATGGGGATGCCAAAGAGCTGGATAGCGTATTTAGCAATTTAGTGATTAACGCGATTAATTACACACCG
>QILH01000266.1 GCA_003233255.1 Gammaproteobacteria bacterium
GGTTCGCCGTCTCTATCACGACCAGGTGCTGGTCGGTTTTGCGGGAGCGACGGCCGATGCCTTTACCCTGTTCGATTATTTCGAGGGCAAACTCGAGAAACACTCGGGCCAGCTTACCCGCGCCGCGGTAGAACTGGCCAAAGACTGGCGTACCGATCGCACCTTGCGCCGACTTGAGGCCCTGCTTGCGGTGGCCGATAAAGAAAGCTCGCTGATCATTACCGGACTTGGTGATGTCATCGAACCGGAACAAGGCGTTATCGCCATCGGCTCCGGTGGTAATTATGCACTGTCCGCTGCGCGAGCATTGTTGAACAACACCGACCTGGATGCCCGGGAGATCACTGAAAAATCTTTAGGCATCGCTGGCGATATCTGTATTTACACCAATCATAATCACACGATTGAAGAACTGGAATTTTAACGCTCATGTCTAATATGACTCCTCGCGAAATTGTCCACGAGTTGGATAAACACATCATTGGTCAGGACGATGCCAAGCGCGCCGTCGCAATCGCCTTGCGTAATCGCTGGCGTCGTAGTTGCGTGGATGAATCGTTACGGAATGAGATCACGCCAAAGAATATTTTAATGATCGGGCCAACCGGCGTGGGTAAAACCGAGATCGCCCGCCGTCTGGCGAAATTATCCAATGCCCCGTTTCTAAAAGTGGAGGCCACCAAGTTTACCGAGGTCGGGTATGTCGGTCGTGATGTTGAATCGATCGTGCGTGACCTGATGGACATCGCAATCAAAATGATTCGCGAACAGGAAATGCAAAAAGTCCGCATGCGTGCCGACGATGCCGCAGAAGAACGTATCCTGGATATCCTGTTACCATCGGCTCGGGGTACAAGCTTCGGCTTTAACAGTGAAGGCGAAGAAACAGAAACCGATCGTCAGAATGAAACACGCCAGAAATTCCGTAAAAAATTACGCGAAGGTAAACTCGATGACAAGGAAATCGAGATTGAAGTCGATGCACCTGGGGTTGGGGTTGAGATCATGGCCCCGCCTGGCATGGAAGAGATGACCAGTCAGTTGCAGGGCATGTTTGCCAACATGGGCAACACGAAAAAGAAATCGCGTAAACTGCCTATCTCTCAAGCGCGAAAACATTTGATTGATGATGAAGCGGCTCGCTTGATTAATGAAGATGAGATCAAAACGCGTGCCTTAGAACAAGTTGAACAAAATGGTATCGTATTTCTCGACGAAATGGACAAGATCGCAAAACGCGGTGAAAACACCGGCGGTGCCGATGTCTCACGCGAAGGCGTACAACGTGACTTATTGCCTTTGGTAGAAGGCTCCACGGTCACCACGAAATATGGCATGGTGAAGACCGACCACATCTTATTTATTGCTTCCGGCGCCTTTCATGTTTCTAAACCCTCAGATCTGATCCCTGAGTTGCAAGGCCGCTTTCCGATTCGGGTTGAGCTTGGTGCCTTATCCACCGAAGATTTTGTGCGCATCTTAACGGAGCCCGATGCATCACTTACCGAACAATATTGCGCCTTACTCGAAACCGAAGACGTTAATCTCGTGTTTGAAGCCATGGGCATTAAACGAGTGGCCGAAGTCGCCTGGCAGGTCAACGAGCGCACCGAAAATATTGGCGCACGCCGATTGCATACGGTCATGGAACGATTGTTAGAAGACATTTCGTTTCGTGCATCGGACAGTAATGGTGAGACCGTCACCATCGATGTTGATTACGTCGACCAACACTTAAGCGAACTGGCTGAAGATGAAGATCTGAGCCGTTATATTTTATAAATTCAATAAACACCCTGGCGTGCCGCAACAAGGTGTAACGAAGTCTATTTAGAGGTAGTTACCATGGCTGAAAAACACATCCCCACGAATCTAACCTATCACTCACAGGCCCATAGCCTCGAGCTCGAATTTAACACCGGTGAGAAATATGAACTTAGCGCGGAGTACCTGCGCATCAATTCACCGTCAGCTGAAGTACAGGGCCACGGCCCAGGCCAGGAAGTCCTGCAAATTGGTAAACAGGATGTCAACATCACCAAAATCGAACAGGTGGGCAACTATGCCGTGCAGTTATTTTTCGATGACAATCATGATACCGGCATTTATTCCTGGGACACCCTGTATCGGCTGGGCAAGGAGCACGAGAGTTTATGGAAAAACTATCTTAAACGCCTGAAAGAAGCCGGCCACCAACGCCCTGAACCTCAGCATCTGCAATAAGCTAAAATAATAAGATAGCGGGCATCTGCCCGCTTTTGCATAATAGCGTTTCTTAAATAGTATCCGTATCCAGCCAGAACCGTTATTTAGCAACACTAATAAACGAATAATTGGCAGAAAATACCGCTTATAAACCGAATTTATTACCCTTGCAATCACCCCATTCGGTTCAACTGGCAGGCCACTACAATTTTCCATTCGGTGATGTTTCACCGAACAATTTTTTGCTATATGCTCGATTACTATGGAAATAGAATCCCAACCCTATTCACAGGCGGCTCGTCTAGGTGCAGAAAATCTCTGTGTTGAAAAACAGGATCGCTGGCTGTTTCAAAATATCACTTTCCAGCTTGAACCCGGTGAAATGCTGCACCTGCGAGGCACCAACGGTTCGGGCAAAACCACGTTGTTGCGCATTGTCTGCGGGCTAACCAATGCCGACCAGGGAGAAATAAACTGGGCCGGTAAATCCATCAAACAACAACGTGATGAATATCATAGCCAGTTAAGCTATGTGGGTCATAGCGATGGCATCAAGCAGGATCTAAGCGTCACGGAAAATTTAAAGGTCGCCGCCGTTCTGGCCCGGGGCAAACAACAAACACCGAAACCGATTGATATCGATCAGACCCTGCGTGACATGGGCTTAAATAAAAAGAAGGACACCTTCGCGCATGACCTGTCGGCGGGTCAACGCCGTCGGCTGGCATTGGCACGGTGTTTATTAAACGACACTTCGATCTGGATACTCGACGAACCGTTAACCGCTTTGGACAAACACGGTGTCGAGATCGTTGAAAACATGATCAGCGCGCATTTACACCGCAATGGCATGGCCATCGTCACCTCCCATCAGGAACTAACGATCAACAAAGATCGCTGCAAAGATCTTGATCTGTCGTAATCACGAATGAATATTTTTATCACTATTTTAAAACGCGATCTATTACTTGCCATTCGTCATCGCGCTGAGTTACTCAATCCAATGCTGTTTTTTGTGCTGGTCATCGTTCTGTTTCAATTGGGTATGCGGGCAAAACCGGCCGTGTTAGTCACACTGGCACCGGCCATCGTCTGGATCGCCGCGTTACTATCAGCTTTGCTCAGTCTGGATCATATGTTTCGATCCGATATGGAAGACGGTGCGCTGGAACAAATGATCATCAGCACCCAGCCTACTTCGCTGTTAGTGCTGGCAAAGATACTCGCACACTGGATCATCACCGGATTGCCCGTTACTCTCATAGCACCGATCCTGGGCTTAATGCTGGGCTTAACTGGAGATGCAAGCCTGATCCTGTTTTTTACCTTATTAATTGGCACGCCAATATTAAGCGCCATCGGTTCTATCGGTGTTGCCCTGACCGTGGGCTTACGCCGTGGCAGTGTGTTATTGTCGATATTGGTGTTGCCACTGTATGTACCCGTATTGATCTTTGCCAGCCAGACCGTCAATACGTTTATGGCCGGTTACCCCATCTTTGCCTCTTTAAGTGTGCTGATGGCCATGCTGGTGCTGTCATTGAGTTTATCACCGTGGGCAAGTTCGGCGGCGTTACGAATGAGCGTGAGTTAAATGTATAGATGGTTTCATCAATTAGGCTCCCCTCCCACTTTCTATAAGTGGTCAGGACAATGGTTACCCTGGCTCACGTTTGTATGTATAACGCTTTTTGTCGTGGGTCTATACGGCGGCCTGGTCTACGCCCCCGCTGATTATCTGCAAAAAGACAGCTTCCGTATTATCTATGTACATGTGCCCGCCGCCTGGATGTCGATGTTTGTCTATGTCGTAATGGCGTTCAGTGGTGCCATTGCCTTAATCTGGCATATAAAATTATCTGAAATCATGATGCTTAGCAGTGCCTCGATTGGTGCCAGCTTTACCTTCATTGCCCTGATCACCGGATCGATCTGGGGCAAACCCACCTGGGGCACCTGGTGGGAATGGGGCGATGCCCGCCTGCTCTCGGAGTTATTATTGCTATTCTTATATATAGGTATCATAGGCCTGTACAGTGCCATCGAAGACAAACGCAAAGCCGCCGAGGCGGTGTCGATACTGGCGCTGGTGGGTATTGTTAATATCCCAATCATCCATTACTCTGTTATTTTCCTGAACACCTTGCATCAAGGCCCCACGGTGTCCAAATTCGACAGCCCATCGATCGAAACAAGCATGTTAATTCCATTGTTGATCATGGCACTGGCCTTTAAATTATTTTATATCATCGTGTTGTTAATGCGCAGCCGCAATGAACTGCTCTGGCGTGAACGCCGCAGTCAGTGGGTGAGGAATATAATTAAAGGAACCGGCAATGTATGAATTTTTACATATGGGTGGGTATGGCGGTTATATCTGGTCGGCCTACGGCATCACCGCCATCGTGTTAACACTCAGTATTGTGTTACCGATTATACAGAGCAGAAAAAACCATAAGCGTATTGAACATATGCTAGAACAGGAGCAAGACTAATGCATCCCGCCCGCGCCCGTCGTTTAAAACTGGTTGTTATTATGCTCATTGGTGTGTTTATTGCGGGTGGCTTTGCCTTTCTGGCCTTTAAAGAAAATCTGATGCTGTACTTCACGCCCAGCGAAGTCGCCGCGGGCAAGGCGCCGACCGGACAACGCTTTAACATCGGCGGCATGGTGGTCGATGGCAGCGTAATAAAATCCAGCCAATCGGTTGATGTTCAGTTTGATGTAACCGATTACGACAAAACGATCAGGATTAAATTTGCCGATATCCTGCCCGACCTGTTTCGAGAGGGCCAGGCGATCATCGCCAAAGGAAAATTAAATACCGAAGGCGTATTTATTGCCGATGAAGTGCTGGCAAAACACGATGAGACTTATATGCCCAAAGAAGTGGCAGACAGTTTAAAGCACAAAAATAAACCCGGCTACGATAAAACCAAGCCATCACCATCACCATCACCATCACCATCACCATGATTGTAGAGTTTGGACAATTCGCCTTAATCCTTGCGCTCATCCTGGCCCTTATTCAGGCCGTGCTGCCGTTGATTGGAACCCTCATCAACCTGCCAAACCTTATTCTCGTGGCACGCCCGGCAGCACAGGCACAGTTTCTAGCCCTGGTGATTTCCTTTGCCTGTCTAGTCTACGCATTTGTGATCCACGATTTTTCCGTCGCGTATGTTGCCAATAATTCTAATACCAACTTACCGCTGCTTTATCGCGTGTCTGCAGTATGGGGTGCACATGAAGGATCGCTATTGTTATGGGCATTGGTACTGAGCCTCTGGACATTCGCCGTCACAATCTTTAGTCGCCAGGTTCCTCCCCTGATGCTGGCACGCGTGGTGTCAATAATGGGCTGGATCAGTATCGGTTTTTTATTATTTTTAATCATAACCTCCAATCCATTTGCACGTTTGTTCCCCGTTCCCGCGCAAGGACATGACCTGAACCCATTGTTACAGGATTTCGGATTGGCCATTCATCCGCCGATGTTATACATGGGTTATGTCGGCTTGTCGGTGGCATTTGCCTTTGCCATCGCAGCAATGTGGGCCAATCGACTCGATTCGGCCTGGGCACGCTGGTCACGTCCCTGGACCAATATTGCCTGGATCTTTTTAACCCTCGGCATCGCGCTGGGCAGCTGGTGGGCCTATTATGAATTGGGCTGGGGCGGCTGGTGGTTCTGGGATCCGGTCGAAAATGCCTCGTTCATGCCCTGGTTGGTCGCCACAGCCCTGATCCATTCACTGGCCGTTACCGATAAACGCAGCAGTTTTAAGGCCTGGACGGCCTTATTGGCGATATTTGCCTTTTCACTCAGCCTGTTGGGTACCTTCCTGGTTCGCTCTGGGGTACTGACCTCGGTGCATGCCTTTGCCAGCGATCCGGAACGCGGGGTTTTCATATTACTCTTCCTGCTTCTGGTCGTTGGTGGCTCGCTCACCTTATTTGCCATGCGCGCACCCTTGATCAAATCACACAGTCAATTTTCGTTGCTTTCGCGTGAGACCGCGCTGTTACTGAATAATATTTTCCTGGTGGTGCTGGCAATTGGTATTTTAGCTGGCACCCTGTTTCCTATCTTTACCGTGGCACTCAACCTCGGTAAATATTCGGTTGGTTTTCCATTCTTTAACTTTATATTTGTATTACTCGGCACCCCACTTGCCCTGTTATTAGGCTTCGGGCAACTGTTACGCTGGAAAAAAGATCGTGCCCGACAACACATCACAAAACTTATTCCATTGGCCATAAGCATTCTACTTGCGGTGGCTAGCGTATTGATGATGTCCTATTTTTCTTTTTACGCCTTACTCGGCATGAGCCTGGCATGGTGGATGCTAATCATGACTATCACCAGTTTCATGCAACGTTTTAAAAACCAGCCATTCTCATTTTCTTCATTACGAAAAATACCACCCTCATATTATGGAACGCATATCGCTCATATTGGTGTCGTTGTTTTCTGTGTGGGCATCACCCTCACCTCGAATTACTCCAGCAAAAAAGATGTATTACTCAAACCAGGTGAGTCTTATCAAATGGATGGTTACCGCTATAAATTCAACGGCGCTAAACAAATAACCGGACCAAACTATCGTGGCTATGAAGGCGACGTTGTTATTACCAAAAATAATACCGTCATCGCAAACATGAAACCACAAAAGCGTATCTACTTTTCACAGCAAAATCCTATGACCGAAGCGGCAATCGATGCGGGCTTTACCCGCGACCTGTTTGTTGCCCTTGGAGAAGAACGCGGACAAGCCGGCGCCTGGACGCTTCGCCTTTACTATAAGCCCTTCATACGATGGATCTGGTTGGGCGCAATCATTATGTCGTTGGGTGGTCTGGTGGCAAGCTTCGACAAACGCTATCGGCAAAAGAATAAACGTACGCAAACCGCCGCGGAAAAAGATCGCCCTGACGGAGAACTGGCCTGATGCTGCGTTATCTCATTCCGTTAGCCGTTTTTATTATTCTGGTGATTTTTCTGGCCATCGGACTGAAAAATGATCCCCGTTATGTACCGTCACCGCTGATTGGCAAACCAGCACCGGACTTTTCTCTGCCGCGTTTATTTACACCCAGTACGACGTTTGGCCCCAAATCATTAAGAGGCAAGGTGTGGATATTAAATGCCTGGACATCGGACTGTGTTGGCTGCCGCCAGGAACATCCCTATCTACTCGCGCTATCAAAAAATAAGCTGATAAATTTAATCGGGCTGGACTACCGCGATTCAAACACATTAGCAATAGCATTGCTAAAGGAACACGGAAATCCTTATCAGGTGGTCGTTACCGATCAGGACGGCAGCGTTGGCATCGACTATGGTGTCTATGCGGTGCCTGAGACTTTTATAATCGATAAAAAAGGCATCATCCGCTTTAAATACATTGGCCCGCTGTTTCCAGACGAGATAAATAAAACCATACTGCCATTAATTAAAAAACTGAATGAGGAAGTCGGTTAATGATAATTAACCAGCTTACTTTATTCTGGACTAAATTATTCCGAGCAAAGCTCTTTGTCGTCGCGTGTCTGTTTTTATTTTCACTGGTATCACTCAGCCAGGCGGGAATTGAAGTCCGCAATTTTAGCAACTCTGCACAGGAACGCCGCTATCATCAATTAGTCGATGAAATACGCTGTCTAGTGTGTCAAAACCAGAATCTTGCTGATTCAAACTCACAACTGGCTCAGGATTTACGTAATAAAATATATGACAAGGTCAAAGCTAACCAGACTAATCAACAGGTCATCGATTATATGGTGGAGCGCTATGGTCAGTTTGTTCTCTATAATCCACCCTTTGATCTGGTCACATCGTTTATCTGGATCGGCCCGTTTATTTTAGTAATTGCTGCGATCATCCTGCTCGTGATCACCATAGTTAGTCGGAGTAAAGCCACGCCCGTCGAACTCAGCGAAGCTGATCACACACGCTATCGGAAATTACTCGATAATGAGGATAAAAATACATGATGGGCTTTATCTTTCTCAGCTTTGCACTGCTGGCGGCCGTTATCTGGCTGATCGCTCCCGCTTTATTTGGGCGTAAAATCGATAATATTGATAACAATAAGCAATTTAATATTAACATCGCCAAAGAACGTCTGGCCGAACTTGAAATACAGTTTAAAAATAGCGAAATAGAGCAGAGCCAGTATGATCAAATCAAAAATGAAATCGAATCATCTTTACTGGATGACACCGATGAACAAAAAAATATCCAGCTAAAACGCGAACTACCCACTAATTACAATCGTATTATCCTGATCATGTTAATGGCTATCCCCTTTACGGCCTTTGGCCTTTACCAATACTGGGGCGCACCTGATATGATAAGCATGACAACAACCCGCTCTGCTCAAACAGATTCAAATCCGAACGCCAACTCAAGTGACGCACAAAACAAACATTCCGGGGGTTTATCCGAAGCCATCACCAAGCTCGAAACACGTTTAGTGGCCGAACCCAACAACCCAGATGGCTGGTTCATGCTGGCACGCAGCTACTCAGTGCAAAAACAATATAAGAAGGCTGCCGATGCTTTTCGTAAATTGCATGCCCTGGTAGGTGATCAACCGATGGTGTTACTCGGTCTGGCCGACACGCTCACCATGTCACGCAATGGTGACATGAGCGGTGAACCCTTCGAGCTTGCTAAAAAAGCGCTCGCACTTGAACCCAATAATATTACCGCACTGTGGTTAACCGCTATGGGTTATAACAATGCTGGTGACATACCCAGGGCACTCGAGTTATTGCAAACGCTACTACCGCTATTGGGCGACGATTCACAATCAAGCCAGGAAGTTCGAACGCTGATCGCCAATGCGCAAAGAAAATTAGGTATTAAAATCGATCAAGCTACGATGGCGCCCAATTCGACAGTGCAACCGGCTCAACCCCGGCAGATAAATCAAC
>QILH01000137.1 GCA_003233255.1 Gammaproteobacteria bacterium
GCTATGCACTGTTTGAGTATGGACGTTTTAGTGCGGGGTATGACAGTCTCGATGTCGAACAGGAGCATAAAGTTTTGCTCGACCATGTTGATGGTCTGGAATCAAATATTGATGATTTAAATGAGCAAAAAGCGGTACTGGAGCGCGCCAAGCAGATTGAACGCAAGGCTTATGATGAGCTTGATACCATCTTAAAGGTGCTGCAGGCCGAGATCCTTGAACTTAAAGGCGAGCTGGCTTTTTATCGCGGTATCGTCTCGCCCAAAGATGCAGCGCAAGGCCTGCATTTACAACGCTTTAGAATTGAGCCTAATGGCAAAACCCGAGGTTTTCGCTATAAGGTCATTTTGACCCAGATCCTGAAAAATGATCGCTTTGCCCGTGGCGTTATTCAAATAAATATTGAAGGGATGCAAGGAAAAGAGCCAAAGGTGCTAAAATTATCTCAGGTAACTGCGAAGTCGGTTAAAGAACTGGAATACCGATTCCGCTATTTTCAAAGTATGGAAGGTGAGTTGACACTGCCTTCAGGATTCATACCATATCGAGTCACGGTCAGTATTGCTCCTCGTACCCGGGGTAGTAATCGACAACCGATTGAAAAGACGTTCGATTGGCCAGCATAGGAGAAGGAACCCATGTGGGGAAATACGAAAAAACCAAAACAAACGGCACAGATTGATTCACTCATTGGACAAAACAGTGAGATTCATGGTGATGTTATTTTCAGTGGTGGCTTGCATGTCGATGGCAAGGTCAAAGGCAGTGTGAAGGCTGTTGAAGGGGATGATTCTGTCCTCACCCTGAGTGAACGAGGGGTTATTGAAGGCGAGGTCAAGGTGCCCAATGTGGTTGTAAATGGCACCGTCATTGGGGATGTGCATGCGCTGGCGCACGTCGAGCTGGCGGCTCAGGCTCGTGTTCACGGCAATGTTTATTACAGTCTGATTGAGATGGCCATGGGCGCTGAAGTGAACGGCAATCTGGTGCATACCAAGGACAAGTCCGTCGTTCCAATGCCAACAAAGAATACTTCCGAGGCAGAATCGGCCTGAAACAGGCTTGATATCGGGGGAAACATCCCTATAACTGCATAGACGATACGACCTAATAACCATATATTATATATGGTAATAATATTGAAGTGAGTAGAACCATGAGTGAAATAGCCGCAGATATTGTATTTACGGATAACGCAGCAAAACGCGTTAAACAGCTTATCGCCGATGAAGGCAATGATGCGTTGAAATTACGCGTTTTCATTACCGGCGGGGGTTGTTCCGGTTTTCAATATGGTTTTACCTTTGATGAAAATTCCCAGGAAGGTGACCTGATTGTTGATAATGATGGCGTCACTTTGGTGGTTGATCCAATGAGTTTCCAATACCTGGTCGGTGCCGAAGTAGACTACAAGGAAGATCTGTCTGGTGCTCAGTTCATCATCAATAATCCCAATGCCACGACGACTTGCGGCTGTGGTTCTTCGTTTTCGGTTTAACGAGCTGAAAGTCCCTGATTTATCTCAGTTTTATTTTAGTGTTCCGGTAAAATAATACTCGACAGGGCGGCTGCTATCGTAAGGTGGTGTGCTATCCTTTAGCGTATTCAACTATCTTATTGAAATCCCATGTAATTCCAGTGGCGGTTTCCTTATTCTTGATTCAGACGAACTTAATCTGGGGAGACAAATATGAGCGAGTATCTTCCGGGGCTGGCAGGTGTTCCGGCTACACAATCCAATATTTCGGACATTGATGGCGAGAAGGGCATCTTGTTTTATCGTGGTTATCCGATTGAGCAGTTGGCTGAAAAGAGCACCTTTGAGGAAACGACGCTGTTATTGCTCGATGGTGAATTACCAACCGCGCAGGCGCTTGACGATTTTGATCAACGAATCCGCCAGAATCGTAAGACTCAATTTCATATTCGTGACCTGATGAAGACTTTTCCTCCTTCGGGTCATCCGATGGACATGCTACAAACATCGGTAGCGAGTTTAGGCATGTTTTACCCAGGCAATGAATGTTTAACCGGCGCGGATGCGTGTGGGGATCTGGATTATATCCATAACATGAGCGTCAAGATCATCGCGAGGATGCCCACTATGGTCGCGATGTGGGAATATTTACGCCATGGTTATGAAGCCCCAGAGCCACGCAACGACTTAAGTTATGCCGAAAACTTCCTGTACATGTTTACCGGGAAAGAACCTGATCCGCTAATGTCCAGAATTATGGATGTGTGTTTAATCCTGCACGCCGAACACACCATTAATGCGTCGACGTTCTCATTGCTGGTAACGGCGTCAACTTTGGCTAGCCCGTATAATGTGATTGCGGCTGCGATCGGTACTTTGTCAGGCCCCTTACATGGTGGCGCAAACCAGAAAGTCCTGGAAATGCTGGAAGAAATAGGGTCACCTGAGAAGGCCGAGGCGTATATCGATAAGAAGCTTGCCAATAAAGAGAAGATCTGGGGTATGGGACATCGCGAGTATAAAACCAAGGATCCTCGGGCAAAGTTCCTGGAAAATTTAGTCGATAAAGTGCTTGAATCAAAAGGCACTAACCAGAGTTCATTATTGGAAACGGCCAAGGAAGTGGAACGGATCTGTGAAGACCGTCTGGCTCACAAAGGGGTTTATCCAAATGTCGACTTTTATTCCGGCACTCTCTATCACGAAATGGGCATTCCTGCGGATCAATTTACCGCTATTTTTGCGGTTGCGCGCTCGGCTGGCTGGTTGGCCCATTGGCGGGAGCAGCTGGGTGATAATCGCATTTTTCGCCCAACCCAGGTTTATGCCGGTGAACCAGAACGACCCTATGTCCCTATAGAATTACGGAAATAACCTCGATAAATCATGGAATTAGGGACTATTTCCTTACTCTAATTAAATAATTAGCGTGGTTTGCCGACATATAGACTGGTGAGAAGATTAGTAATGTTGTGAGGCCATCATTTTTACTCAAACCAGATTATCTTATTGTCGTCCGGCAAGGTTGTGCGTTAGTTGCGTATCGCATGCAGTCTGTGCCTGTCTATTACGGTTTTCTCTCTGCGAGGAAGCCTGAATGTCCGTCCACTATATAGTTAAAAAATTAGTAAATTACATTGTGGGCAGGGAGCCGCGATGAGTGAACATTCTAATCTTATCGATATGCCCTGGCGGAACAGTCTGGTTGGAAAATTTGTAAGCCTGGCGGTGATCGTGGCCTTTATGATCATGAGTGCAAGCGCTTTTTTTAATTACCAGACGCAAAAAACAACAACGCTTTCCAATATCATTAGCCAAAGTGAAATGTTAGGCAGTTTTATCGTTAGCATAACTCCTGAGGCGATATTGTCTTACGATTTTGATGCCTTAAATAATTATATGGAAGAAATAAATAAGGGGGAAGATGTTGTTTATGCGATCATTCTCACCCCTGAAGGTAAACCACTCACCTCCTATGTGGATAGAAGAGATAATTTCATTTCTGAAAAAATGCAAAACACCAAAATCATACAATTAGAAAAATTAATAGAAGAACTGACTCACAATAAAAATATTATTCAACAAAGTTTCCCCATTTTTTATAAAAATAATTTATTAGGTAATTTTAAGCTTGGTGTAAGTAAGTATCGAATGGAGAATGACTTAAGGGATAAATTAGTACATCAGATAATAGTAAGTTTAATATTAACGGTGTTGTTAGGGATAGGAATATTTATCGTTTTCCGCTATTACGCAATGAAGCCTATCAAGCAATTGATTCTAGGTGCACAAAGAATTTCAGGGGGGATACTGGATAAAAAAGTTAATATAAAAAGTAATGACGAGTTAGGCCATTTAGGTCAGGCGTTTAACCAGATGATGGCTAAGCTCAAGAGCAGCATTGAAGATAAAGATGAAGCATTAACAACGGTAAAAGAACTAAATTTATATTTAGAAGAAAGAGTAGTCGATCGAACTAAAGAGTTGAAAGAAGTAAATGAGCAGCTTGAGAAATTGGCGATGAATGATTCGCTGACCGGCTTGCCAAATCGTTTTAGTATTCAGAACCGCCTCAATAATTTATTTATAGAAGCAAAAAGAGACAGTTCTTTTTTTACTGTCGTGATGATGGATTTAGATCGGTTTAAAGACATCAATGACACTCTGGGACACGATTGTGGTGATCAGTTATTGATTGAGGTTGGATTGCGACTAAAAGAAATTTTGCGCCCGTCAGACTTTTTAGGGCGACTGGGTGGCGATGAATTTGCAATATTACTTAGCGAGACAGATGAAAATAATGCCAGGACGGTTGCTAAAAAAATTCAATCGGCATTAGAGCCTTCGTTCTATTTATCTGAGATGGCCTTCTCTGTTTCTGCAAGTATCGGCATTGCGGCTTATCCACAACATGGAAACACAAGCTCAACAATACTGAAGTCAGCCGATGTTGCTATGTACTATGCCAAGAAAAATAAACTCGAATATTATATTTATAACCCAGGCGCAGATCGAAATACCCCGGATCGGCTGAGTTTGATGAGTGAACTTCGTCAGGCCATTCATGAAGACCAGTTAGAGTTATTCTATCAGCCAGAGATTGATATAAATACGTCACGCATTATCGGAGTAGAAGCATTGTTACGTTGGAATCATCCTGAGCGAGGATTTGTTCCACCCGATGATTTTATTCCAATGGCTGAGCAATCGGGTCTTATTCGTCCGTTAACCTATTGGGTGTTAAATTCGGCTATTCGTCAACGTGAAGTATGGCATGACATGGGAATTAATATTCTTATTTCTATTAATCTATCAATGCATAATTTAAATGATGCTGAGTTCGCCCCGCAATTGGAGATGTTATTACAGAATACGATTGTACCGGTTGAGTATTTCGAATTTGAAGTGACAGAAAGCTCCATCATGGATAATCCAGATCATGTTGTCGAGGTGATGGATAAGTTAAACACTTTAAATGTAAGTTTTGCGGTAGACGATTTTGGTACGGGATATTCTTCTCTAAGTTTATTGAAAAAATTACCGGTACATAAACTGAAGATCGATAAATCATTTATTATGGACATGGAAAGCGATTCAGACGATGCGGCCATAGTACACTCAGTTATCGATATGGCTCATATTCTAGGACTAAAAGTTATTGCTGAAGGCGTTGAGAATGGAACAGTGCTTAAATTGTTGGCGTCGTTAGGTTGTGATTTAGCTCAGGGATATCACATAAGCCGACCCTTACCGGCCAAGATAATTACTCCGCAGCTGAGCCTGGGTTCCTGGGATGCCAGCAACCCGCATTCCGGTTCAGTACACAATCTGCGTTAGCATTCATGTACATTTATAGATTGCTCCTAATAAAACTTCCCGAGTTGCTCCGGTAACGCTGGTAATATTGCCCGGTTTTTCTAATAATCGTTGTTTTGCCAGCCAGGCAAACGCGGTCGCCTCTACCCAGTCAGGATGTAACCCTATCTGTTCAGTACTGTCGATTTCAATTGAAGCCAGCTGTTTTATGAGTAAATCCATTAAAAAATGATTGTTGATTCCGCCTCCACAGACGAATACCTGTTGTGTTTCCGGTGCATGACTTACCAGGGCCAGGGCAATAGATTGCACCGAAAAGTGAGTTAGAGTAGTTTGTATATCCTGTGCGTTATAGATGTTAAGCTGAACGTTTTGCTCCAACCTGTTTAAATTAAAGTATTCTCGCCCCGTGCTTTTTGGCGGTGGCTTAGAAAAATATTCGTCTGTTAGTAATTCCTGTAGCAGTGTCTCGATACAGTTGCCTTTGGCCGCCCACTGTCCATCTTTGTCGTAGTCGCTGTGTTGGTGACGTTGATTCCATTCGTTTAGAAGCGCGTTACCAGGGCCGGTATCGAAACCAGTAACCGGGAGGGTTTTATCTTTTGGTAAGATCGTCAGGTTTGCGATACCACCAATATTCAATATAGCTCGATTTTTTAGAGTATCTTGAAATAGTGATTGGTGAAAGGCCGGAACTAATGGTGCGCCCTGTCCTGCAACCGCCATATCCATTCGGCGGAAATCTGCGACGACGGTAATATTTGTGTGTGCAGCTAAAAAGTTAGGATTCCCGATCTGGATAGAGTTCGCCTTATCTGCAGTCGGTTCATGATAAATCGTCTGGCCGTGATAACCAATTGCTGCGACCGAGTTTTTATGTATATTGCATGATTGTAGTAATTTATTGACGGCAACTGCGTTGAGTACGGCCAATGAATGATCGAGTGCTGATAATGTTGCCAGTGGTGATGTTTGATTATTTATCAGCTCGTCGAGCTGGGTTTTAATTTCCTGTGGGTAAGCCTGATAACAGGTACCGAGTACTTCGAATTTTTGCTCTGATAAATTAACCAGACAGGTATCGATACCATCATTACTGGTACCCGACATTAACCCTATATAGAGCTCATCCATGAATAATAATGGTTAGTTGTTAAGAGCAACGTTGGTTTCTTTATACATATTTATTTTTTCGATCAGAGTCTGCGCATGCAGAGCGAAATCCTGTTTGTATTTTTTATTGATAGGTTTAGCATGAGGCAGACGAATGGTTAAAGGATTTCGATGCACACCATTTACACGAAATTCATAATGTAAATGAGGCCCGGTGGTTCGTCCAGAACTCCCAACATAACCGATGGTTTGACCTTGTTTAACGCGTTTGCCAACTCGGATACCGCGTTTATAAGAGGACATATGAGCATATAAAGTACTGTAGCGGCCACCGTGTTTTATGATAATGGTGCGACCATAACCACCTTTACGGCCTTTATGCACAATTTTGCCGTCGCCCGATGATTTAATGGGGGTGCCGCGCGGAGCAGCGTAATCGACGCCTTTATGCATACGTATTCGATTTAGGACCGGGTGTTTACGCTTCCCAAAACGAGAGCTTATGCGGCGGAAATCAACCGGGGTACGCAAAAAGGCTTTACGCATCGATAAACCTTCCGGCGAATAATAGTCACTGCGATTTTCCGCGTCGGTATAACGAATGGCCTTGTAAGATTTGCCCTGATTAATAAACTCAGCGGCAAGAATAGCTCCATCGCGCAGTTTTAAGCCGTCAAGAAAATGTTCTTCGTATAAGACAGTGAATTGATCGCCCTGGCGAATGTCCAACACAAAGTCGATATCCCAGCCAAAAATATGCGCAAGATCCATGGTCAGACTGTCGGACAGACCGGCATCACGACCTGCTTCAAATAAAGAACTTTTTATCTTTGCGGCGGAATGATGCGTCCTTATCTCGACGTCTTTGTGCTGGAGACTGGTAACAAAAGTATTCCCTTCACGCTGAATTGACAGGGTTTCAAGTTTGTTAATCTTATATTGTAAAGTTTGCACCTGGCGCTCTTGATCGAGCCTTATGCGAAAGTGTTGACCCGGCTGTACCTTGCGTAAACGTTTGGTGTCTTTACCCAAACTCATAATCTGATGCAGATCTCTGGCGGCAAGATCGTGGCGTTGAAAGATTGCGGCCAGGGAGTCGCCTTTTTTTACTTTCGCCGTTATCCAGTTTTCGGCAACGACCTGTTCCGGTGCGGTGGCCAAATCCGTCGTGCCGAGTTGTGATTCTGGAATATCGATCGAGAGTACAATTCGGTTTGCCGGGTCCTGGCCGACGCTGGCAACGTGTTTTTTGGCGCGTGCGTCGAGTGAGACAAAGGTAAAGATAACGGCACTGATGACGGCAATCGAGCCGAATATCAGTAGATGTTGGGAGCGTAGACGCCTGGGCCGACGATGGGCATTGGACGGTACGATGTTCTTATAATCTTTGTTTAAGAATGTTTTGTAATTCACGGAAAAACCTGGGTTTTTATAATAATCAGAAGATACCCTGAAACTATGTTTCGGTCAAACATCGGTCAGCTTTAGCTGATCTACGTCTGAGTGTATCGAATAAAACTCATAAATAGTACAGTTTATGGCTATGAGTCAGGCTGTGATATTCTACGCGCCTTTCTAGATGAGTATAAGCATGATTAATTTTGAAGAAAATTTAACCACCATCAAACGGGGCTGTGACGAACTGCTGCTTGAAAGCGAGCTGGTCGAAAAACTAAAGAAAGGCAAACCATTGCGTATCAAGGCTGGTTTTGATCCGACTGCGCCCGATTTACATCTGGGACATACGGTGTTGATCAATAAATTACGCCAGTTTCAGGATCTCGGGCATGAGATTCTATTTTTGATTGGTGACTTCACGGGCATGATTGGTGACCCAACCGGTAAAAGTGCGACTCGCCCGCCGTTAACGCCCGAGGCGGTACAGGAAAATGCTCAAACCTATAAAAAACAGATCTTCAAGATACTCGATGAAAGCAAGACTCAGGTTATGTTTAATTCTGACTGGATGGGAAAATTTACGGCAGCCGATTTAGTCCAGCTTGCTGCAAAACACACGGTGGCGCGTATGCTGGAGCGTGATGATTTTGACAAACGTTATAAATCGGGGCAGCCTATTGCGATTCACGAATTTCTTTATCCACTGATTCAGGGATATGATTCGGTAGTCATGAAATCGGATGTGGAATTGGGTGGTACTGACCAGAAATTTAATCTCCTAGTAGGTCGTGAATTACAAAAACATTATGGCCAGTCTCAGCAGGTAGTGTTGACTATGCCTATTTTGGAAGGTTTAGATGGGGTGCAAAAGATGTCTAAATCCTTGAATAATTATATCGGTATCGATGAGGCACCCACCGAAATGTTTGGCAAGATTATGTCGATCTCGGATGATCTAATGTGGCGTTATTTTGAATTATTAAGCTTCAAGCCGGTGGCTGAAATTGAAAATTACAAACAGGAAATTTCAACAGGTAAAAATCCCCGGGATGTGAAGTTTGATTTAGCCATAGAAATTATATCGCGTTTTCACACTCAGGAATTAGCCTTAAAAGCAAGACAGGATTTTATTGAACGATTCCAGAAAGGTAACTTGCCCGATGACATTCCTGAGTTAACATTAAAGGTCAGCCATGATGAAATCAT
>QILH01000299.1 GCA_003233255.1 Gammaproteobacteria bacterium
GCAAGGGTTCAGTCAGGCCCATTTGCACGATGGCAAACATAACCAGCAACTGAATCACCAACAGCCAGCTGCGACGACGGCCCAGGACATGATGCAAAAAAGGAAAGGGTAAACGATCGATCAACGGTGCCCAGACAAACTTGAACGAGTAGCCCAACGCCGCCCAGCTAAAATACGTTATAATGGAGATATCAACACCGGCTCGTGTTAGCCAGAACGATAAGGTGCCAAATATAAGCAATAATGGTAAACCCGCAGAGAAACCAAGAAACAAAAGCGTAACCACACTCGGATGAGTATAGGTCGCCAATGCATCGCGCCAGGTGGAGATGGAGGTATTCGAACGGGAACCGGTTTGAGTAACTTCGCTCACCTTAACAACTCAATGCGAATCAATCGATCTTATAGTCAATAATAAGTGGAGCATGATCCGAAAACCATTTGTCTTTATATACGGATGCCTTAACCACTTTGTCGGCCAGACTAGGACTAATAATCTGATAATCAATACGCCAACCGACATTATTTGCGCGCGCATTACCTCGATTCGACCACCAGGTATATTGCTCGGCTCGCGGTTCCACCACCCGAAAGGCATCAACATAACCCACTTCATCGATCAGTTTGTCCATCCAGGCACGCTCTTCGGGTGTGCAACCTGAATTTTTTTGATTGCTTTTAAAATTTTTAATATCGATCTCTTTGTGTACGATATTCCAGTCGCCGCAAATAATATAGTCGCGTTTTTTTCGCTTCATACGCTTGAGTTCATCCAGCAGCTTGTCCATGAAACGCAATTTATTTTCATGTCGCTCTTCACTGGAAGAACCCGATGGCAAATAAAAGGATGCGATGCTTAATTTACCAAAATCGGCCTGAATATAACGCCCTTCGCTATCACAATGATCCCAACCAAGACCCGTTAATACCTGATCGGGTTCCTGCTTGCTAAAGATTGCCACTCCGCTATAGCCTTTTTTCTCGGCATCAAAATAATGGCAATAAAAATTATTCGGACAAAAGACGCCCGGATCAAGCTGGTCAATTTGTGCCTTGGTCTCCTGAATGCAGACCACATCCGCTCGCTGTCGGGACAGCCACTGGTAAAATCCTTTTTTTTCAGCGGCACGAATGCCGTTTACATTTGCACTTATCACCCGCATACGATTTTTTCCCTGGTTATTATTCTTAATCCGAATTTGTGTGTATCATACACCACTTCAAAATCTAAATTATGACGAATAATGACCTGAACCATGCAACCCTATCAACGTGAATTTATTGACCTTGCTCTGGAATCCGAGGTACTGCGCTTTGGCGAGTTTACTCTTAAATCCGGCCGCATCAGCCCCTACTTTTTCAATGCAGGCCTGTTTAATACCGGTCGTGCCCTGGCCAAACTTGGGCAATATTATGCCAACACCATTGTCGACAGCGAACTCAAGTTCGATATCTTGTTTGGCCCCGCCTACAAAGGTATACCATTGGCTGCGACCTGCTCGATCGCGCTGGCCGAACGCCATAACCAAAATGTGCCTTATTGTTTTAACCGCAAGGAAGCCAAGGATCATGGTGAAGGCGGAAATCTGGTCGGAGCACCCTTAAAAGGCAAGGTGCTGATCATCGACGATGTCATCACCGCCGGCACCGCTATTCTGGAATCAATGGATATCATCAAGGCGCACGGTGCAGAAGCCGCAGGCGTTATCATTGCCCTGAACCGACAGGAACGCGGCAAAGGCGATTTATCCGCCATACAGGAGATCGAACAGCAATATCAAATTCCGGTCGTCAGCATTGTCAGCCTGGAACATCTTATTGCTTACATTAGCCAACAGGAGAAATACGGCGCCTATCTGGATGCCATCAAGGCCTATCGCAATGAGTATGGCGTTTGAATCTATGCAGCGGCTTGATCCATTAATACGGTCAACTGAAAAAGCGTGTCCCGGCCAACGATCAACATACTGCCAACCAGAATAGTAATGACCTCATACACACGTTTGATCCATTTATTACCCTTCATAATCGACCAATGCGCGCCAACGTAACCGCCCAGTAACGAACCCAGTAACAAGGCAATCAACCAATCCCATTCGATACTAACCTGCAAACCAAGTGTTAGCGCACCAGACGCATTCCAAAATAACCCGACTAATACCATGGTATATGCCACCGCGCGCTTGTAATCGAGACCAAACCAATATATGAGCCACAGGGTAACAAACAAACCCGTGCCCGAGGTTAATGAGCCATTCAGGATACCAATGATAAAAAGGACACTAGCGCCTATGATACTGGTCTGTTTGGTTAATTTTTTAGGGGCAAACGTCTGACCCAAATCCGGCTGCAGGACAGAATACAGGCCAAGCCCGATGGTCATCAGACCCAGAGCCACTTCAGCGGTACGGTTAGGAATAAATAATATAATATGGGCGCCGATAATAACTCCAGGCACGCCCGCCAACAGCATGATGATAATGAAATACCGCTGTAGGCTGCGCTCCCGAAGATGGCGCAGGGTTGCTCCGATACCCAGCGCAACGGTAGCAATTTTGTGGGTGGCCAATGCTACTTTGAAGCTGAGACCCAGAAAGATGAGCGCGGGCAATTGCAGGAGACCGGCTCCACCACCGGCAAAAGCTGAGAAAGCGTTTGCGAAAAATGAGATAATAAAGAGTAGAATTTGCTCTAACACACGCAATACATACCGTGATTCAACTAAAATGATTGTATCCTGTAGAATATAAATCGTCAGTTAATATATAAACATGCACAGAGGATATATGGCCAATAGCAGTAAATTCACTAAACTTGTCGCGCTAACGATGTTACTGGCCGTGCCCCATCTGGCCCAGGCCAAATTAATTAAATGCTGGCAAAATAACGTCGACGTGCGCGAATGTGGTAGCACCGTGCCACCTGAATATTCGCAAACTCGCATCGAATACATAAACGAACGGGGGCTTGTGGTCAAAGTCATTGCGGCGGCCAAAACCCCGACTGAACTCGCAGCCGAGCGAGAACGTAAACGCATTCTCAAAGAACAGGAAGATCAGCGCAAAGAACGGGCAAGAATAGATTCAATTTTATTGAATACCTATACCACTGAACGTGACTTAATCCTTGCGCGCGATACCAACCTGAAAGCCGCACAAGGCCAGATCGATATCACCAGAGGAAATCTTAAGTTATTGCAATCCAACTTCGAAGATCTGCAAAATCAGGCCGCCAATTACGAGCGGGGAGGCAACACACCGCCCAAACAACTGATCGTTAAACTGGATAAAGCCCGGGAACTGGTTAAATTAAAGAAGATTCACATTGAAGCTAAAGAGGCCAGTAAAAAAGAAATGCTGAAAAGATTCGAGCGTGACATGGCTCGCTTTAAAGAACTCAAGCGTGGTCGGATAAATTAAGCATCAGCATCGGCCACTGCTTATCCCAGTAAGTCAAAGGTAAGGTTTTAAATTCACTGCGCACAAACTGTAAGATCCGTCCCTGAATAACACTCGTCAACAAATTGGCCTGTTCTGAAATCGGCAGGGTCGCATCGAATTCCTTACTCGCCTGCCCTTCGCGTAAGACCTGTTTCAATTGCGTTTCCAGACGCTCAAAGAATTTATCGATTCGTTTGCGTAAACGCTCTGTCTCGCCAATGAGAACATCACCGGTCAGCAATCGAGTAAGACCCGGATTTTTTTGTGCGAAGCCTAACATTAGACCCAGTATCATTTCGCAACGCAGCATCGCGGACTTTTCATCATCCAGAATGCGATTAATAAAGCCGAATACCGAATCTTCTACGAATTCGATTAAAGCATCATACATTTTAGCCTTGCTGGCAAAATGCCGATACAGCGCCGCTTCCGATACGCCCACCGCTTTTGCCAAACCGGCCGTAGTAATCGTTTTGCCTGGAGATTTTTCCAGCTCAAGCGCCAGTGTTTCGAGAATCTGTTGGCGCCGAGGTGTCTTTTTATCATTCATATTCGAGTTAGTATCCAATCTACGTTATGACCGAAATGAAATCGGTTGTTAACCCATTATCAAAGTACCCACACCATCCGTCGTTAACACTTCAAGTAACACCGCGTGTTCGACCCGGCCATCAATAATTTGCGCGGTTTGCACCCCGGAACGTACCGCATCCAGTGCGCATTGAATCTTCGGCAACATACCGCCGTGAATCACACCCTCGGCAATAAGTTTATCGACCTGCTCGGCACGCAAACCCGTCAACAGCTGTTCTTTTTTATCCAGCACGCCGCGGGTATTGGTCAATAAAATAAGTTTCTCGGCATTCAATGCGGTGGCAAGTTTGCCGGCCACCAAATCCGCATTAATATTGTAGGACTGTCCGTCTTCACCAACACCAATGGGGGCAATCACCGGGATGATGTTATCTTTTACCAACATCTGTATAACACTGACATCAATGCTGGCGACTTCACCCACATGACCAATATCAATAATTTCGGTCGCCTTCATTTCCGGGTTGTGTTGCTCAAACGTAAGCTTGCGCGCATGGATAAGATCACCATCTTTACCGGTTAATCCCACCGCCTTACCACCTTGCCGGTTAAGCAGAGAGACGATCTCTTTGTTAACCAGACCGCCCAGCACCATTTCTACCACGTCCATAGTTTCCGAATCGGTCACCCGCATGCCGTTTACAAATTCGGATTTTTTACCAAGCTTCTCGAGTACCTTGCCAATTTGCGGGCCTCCACCATGCACCACCACCGGGTTCATGCCCACCAGCTTCATGAGCACAATATCACGCGCAAAGCCCTGCTTGAGCTCGTCATCCACCATCGCATTGCCGCCGTATTTCACCACTATGGTCTTACCGGCAAAACGCTGGATATACGGCAGGGCATCGCTTAAGACGGAAGCAATATTTTTAGCTTGTTCGGGTTTCAGGCTCATCGCATTGTGTTCAATTTGTTTTTTTTATCATAACGAGTTTTAGTGACCCAGGTAAATTAAAATTTACCTGATCATGGCAACTAAAACGCGCCGGGCAGCTGAGTAACTCGTACTGCCCGATAGAGAAAAATACGTTTTGATTAAAATGGTAATTTCAGATCAGACTTGACGGCAAGCAACTGAGCCTTAAAGGTTTGCTGGATACGTTCCATTGCTTTTTGATTTTGCCCCTCAAAACGCAGTACCAGTACCGGCGTAGTATTCGATGCCCTGACCAGACCCCAGCCATCGGAATAATCAGCCCGAATCCCATCGATCATGGTGACATTGGCGTCACCAAAATCGGCCTGCATCATCAAGTCTTCTATAAATTGATGATGTTCACCTTCCGTCATACTGACGTTGATCTCGGGGGTATTGTAAGCATCGGGTAAGGCGGCAAAAATTTCACCGGTTGATTCATGCAACGGTGATATTATTTCCAGTAATCTCGCACCGGAATACATGCCATCGTCAAAACCATACCAACGTTCTTTAAAGAAGATATGCCCGCTCATTTCCCCTGCCAACTGGGCACCGGATTGTTTCATTTTGGATTTAATCAGTGAGTGTCCGGTCTTCCACATCAGCGGTTCGCCGCCCTTTTCCCAGATCACTTTGGTCAGATTATTACTGCATTTTATATCGTAAATAATCTGGGCACCGTGATTACGAGACAATACATCGGCCGCAAACAACATCATCAAACGATCAGGGTAGATCATCTTGCCATCGGAATCGATAACCCCGAGGCGATCGCCGTCACCATCAAAGGCCAGACCGATATCGGCCTTCTTTTCTTTTACCGCAGCAATCAGGTCACGCATATTCTCTGGTTTACTCGGGTCAGGATGATGGTTTGGAAATTTTCCATCGACTTCGCAAAATAACTCGGTCACTCGGCAACCCATCGACTTAAAGAGTAAGGGCGCAATCGCACCGGCTACCCCATTACCGCAGTCAATGACCACGCTCAGTGGACGAGTCAGTTTTACATCCGAGATGATCCGATCAATATAAGCCTTACCCACCGCCTGATTCTGATACGTTCCAGAACCCGATTCAAAATCCTGGTTTTCGATGCGCTCGCGTAAATCCTGGATCTGATCACCTGACAGGGTATCGCCACCCAGCATCATTTTAAACCCATTATAGTCCGGCGGGTTGTGGCTTCCCGTCAACATTACGCCCGTACCATCGGTGTGTTCCGTGGCGGCAAAGTAAAGCACAGGTGTCGGCACCATACCCACATCCAGGATATCCACTCCCGTCGATTGCACGCCTTGTACAAAGGCCTGCCCAAGTTCAGGGCCAGACAAACGGCCATCACGCGCAAACGCCATTTTTTTCAGACCCCGCTCGATCGCCGCACTGCCGATCGCCCGACCGATTAAGGTCGCATAGGCCGCTGACAGCGACGTACCCACAATACCGCGAATATCATAGGCCTTAAAAATTTCCGCCGGTGGCATCTCGGGCATGGACTGGCGAACCGAGCTGACCGACTGTCCGGTTGGAATAGCGACGGTTGGATCATGGCTATCGAATACGGCTTTGGACGGTTGCGGCGTAGACTCTGAACTGGCCTGTTTCTCAATTTGTTTCTGGGTCAGTTTCTGATACTCTTCCACGATCGAACTTTCATCAATCTCTTCCACACTAACACCGTCACCTCCCATATACAGCGGATCAATCGCGTCAATATCGTTCGAACTAAAACTGATGGCATTGGGATCATCATCGCGCTCACGCTCATGTAGAGCAACTTCACTGAACTCGGCAATGCGTTTCGCGGCATCGTCGAATTCACTTAAGAACAATTGGTAATCGTGTTGCTTGTTGCCACGTAAGGTATCGATGGTAAGCTGGGTCAAATTATTTGCATCCATGCGAATGCTGTTGCTCACCGATTGCTTTAAGAAATACAACACGGCCCCCATTAAGGCCACGGCAAATAAAAATACAAAGACGACCTGTATGGTTATGGGTAAAATAGGCAAGGTTGATTTAGACCACACCGAAACCTGCCAGCGAGTGCCTGGTACCTCAAAGTACGATATCGTATTGGTTCGTACGCTTACATTCCCGACCTTACCAATTAAAATCTCCTTTTGTTCGCCTGCCGTCTGAATTAACTCTATATAATAGCCTTTGGCGATCGATCGTAACCAGTGCTGCACCGCGTTTACCTTAATCGCTAACTGTAGATAACCCACCAGGTTGGCACCGTTATAAACGGGACGAACAATTTCCAGGTGTCGATCTTTGGTCAGAGGTGAATGGATCTCGATAGGCGGTTGTTTATCCCCCCGATCCACATGGCTGATTAAATCCAGACAGGCATAACCCACCGGTGGCGTGGTGCTGGCATCCAGACGTGGCGTTCCCACCGGAAAAATACGCAATGAGATGGCGTGCGGAAAGACCTTGTAGAGTTGCTCAGAACGTTTTCGTATTGCCGCCGAATCACCGCTGCCCACTAATTGTATTAACACCGGATCCCGCGCCAGACTTTCCAACGAATGCGCATAGGACGCCACTGTTTTGGACAGCTGATCCGCCACACTGGTCGAAATCGTTTCCTTCGCGGCACGCTGCTGCATCTGGATCTGACCAAACGAAGCTTGCTGGCTCAGCCATAATGCAAGAGCGAAAATAATAATAAAGAGCAGGTAGGCCAATAAACTCACCGTGCTGAGTGTTAAGCCACCTTTAAGTCCTTTTTCAGTTGCGCGTCTGCGCCCACGTCGACGTCTAGCCATAATTTATCGCTTTCGAATAATCCATCGTTAATTATAATAATATTGCGGTGGTCGAGATCATTCTCGTTATCAATACTGAATGATGCTTACCGGTTAAGCACGACCCGTATGACCAAAACCACCTCCGGCCCTTTGCGAGGTTTGAAATTCTTCAACCACCTCGAAATCGGCCTGCACCACAGGCACCAGCACTAATTGTGCGATGCGCTCACCACTTTCAATCGTAAAATGCTTATCACCCCGATTCCAGCATGAGATAAATAATTGCCCCTGATAATCCGAATCGATCAGGCCCACCAGATTACCCAGCACAATACCATGCTTATGACCCAGACCTGAGCGAGGTAAAATCATCGCCGCCAACGCTTCATCTTCAATATGAATCGCGATCCCGGTTGGAATGAGTTCAGTCTGGCCTGGCGCGATCTCCAATGTCTGATCAAGACAGGCTCTTAAGTCCAGTCCGGCGGAACCGGTTGTAGCATACGTCGGTAACGGAATCTCGTTGCCAACGCGTTTATCTAATATTTTTAATTGTACGGCCTGCTTCATTCGTTTCCCTACCCTAAATTAACCGTATTGTAACGATTTGCGTCGTATTAGTAAGCCTGATATCGATTAAATGAATCGAACCCTTAAGATTCGCCGCTCTCTTTTTTATCAAAACGCAGGATATTGTCACCCATCAGTGCTGATTTATGCCTCACATAAAACCGCTGGGCGATATGACCAATTAGTTCTCGTGCCAGCTTGGATTTGTTCATCAGCGGTAAATCCTGTTCACCTTCATGCCAGACCAGCCGCAAGGCATTTTCATCTGAGTTAAAACCGCCCGGTGCAGATCCGCCTACCCAGTTCGCGGCAATCATATCGACGCCTTTGTCATGCAGTTTGGTACGGGCATGATGTTCGAGGTTTTCTGTTTCCGCTGCAAAACCGACACAAAAACAGGCCGGGTAGCGCTGCTTTACATTGCTCAGGATATCCGGGTTTTTAATCAACGTGATCTGCAACTCGTCCTGCTGCTTTTTGATTTTCTGCGACTGCACCTGCTCGGGTCGATAATCCGCCACCGCCGCCGTGGCAATTAAAATATCCACGTCATTCATGCAGCCCGTTACCACATCCTGCATTTGTCCGGCACTCTCCACATCATGACGCTTTACGCCATCCGGGGTCGCCAGACTGACCGGCCCACTTACCAGAGTAACCCGCGCACCCGCCTCGACTGCCGCCTGGGCCACGGCAAACC
>QILH01000206.1 GCA_003233255.1 Gammaproteobacteria bacterium
GAGTCATATCTTGGTTATACCTGAGCGACTAAGTCAGATACAGCTGAGGTGAATTTATATTCTCCACGCACAGATAATTTTTGTCTGGCTTTGCAGGAAATCGACAAAGCCAGGTTATTATTTAACATCAATTCTTTAAGCTTAAAAACTGCATCTTCACAATCTTTGGCAACAATCGCAACTCCTTCTGATTCAATTATTTCTAATTCTGCTCTATCCTTACCTCCATAAGGTGAAAATACAACAGTCGGTACTCCGTAATAAAGTAATTCAAAAAAACTAACTCCATATACAGTCAACGCATAATTTGAAGTTATCATTAAATCATCTAGCCCTGATGGCGCCAAATGATTTATAAAATTTATATTATCATAATCCCGAATTACTGGAGACTTCGCAAAGGGACCGGTCACCCAATTTAACTCCGTTGACTTGGCTAATTCACTATCTAAATTAGCTGGTAAAATATTGGCAAGATTGGTAGTATCACTTCCTCCAGTTAAAACAAGCACTCGATTACCTGACGACCAATCTATGGGTTTTTTCTGTACGTTTAGCAAATAGCAGTCCCATCCATACAATACAGGTACTTCAAAACTTTGGTTAGACAATAGTGTACGATTAAATGAAGGAATAAACACGAGGTCAAGACTGTTTTGAAAACCCAATAAACCATCAATACCAACAATTTTGATATTTTTCCGCCTTAAATCAGTTAGTAGATCTTTAAAATTATCAGGAATTCGTTGTGGATGCAGATCAAATATAACAAAATTGACATCGACAAAATCCACATATTTCTTGATTGAAACCATCAGGTCCTGGTCATGATTTAAAACAGCATGATCAAAATCAGCTGAATAGGCATTTTCAGCCGACTCACCTTGAATAATAAAATATATATTGGCAAATAATTCGTGCTGCATAGCGTTGGCTATAACAATTGCTCTAGTCAGATGTCCGAGCCCAACGCCATTACCAGCATGACAAACAATCAAAACATTCATGAAACTGGACTCAGTTTATATGCTGTTACTTCCAATTATTTCGTATTTCCTTCATTGGTCGCAAACCATCTGATGGATCTGCTCGCCACAAACGGTCTGGAGCTTCTGAATCAACTGGCTCTTTAATACCATCACCATCCGCATCGAATCCTTTTCTAATATCAGATATTAATAGAGCCATTTCCTCGGGTAACCAACAATGTCCTGCGCTAAACTCTTCGCCCTTGCCATCAAGATCCAGATGAAACTCAATTACCTTCGAACCCCAATGATGAATCGCCCGATGTAAAACTGCAGGTTCAACAGTATGATCTGACCAGCCAGTTTCGCAACCAGTGCTCTTCCGAATAGTTTCTATTGCCGAAAGATTCGCTTCTTTATACGGTGTTGGATATGCAGACGTACAATGTAATAATCGGGGCTTGCTGCAACCGCTATTACGCAATACTTCTACTGCATGCGTTATTTCTTCGATCGTAGCCATTCCGGTAGACAAAATAATCGGTTTCTCTGTGCTAGCGCATACCGACAACAAATCGTCCCAGAGTAATTCATAGGACGCGATCTTGAAAAAATCCACATAAGGCTCAAGTTCTTCAACAGCCTCTATATAAAATGGGGTACAACTAAACTGTATTTCTCTTTTTTTGCATTGTTTTGAAATTTCGGGAATGAAATCAATTGGGAGCTCCCATTTTTTACGTGATCTATGCTCCTCAGACTCTTTCAAAATTTCACTGGAAAATAATTTATCGATTTTAAATAGTTGAAATTTCACCGCGTCACAACCAATGTCTGCTGCACAATTAACAAAATCCAAACAACGTTTGACATCACTGGAATGATTGCTGGAAACTTCTGCAATAAAAAAGGTCATGCTTCAACTTCGATTGTTAAACTGGCAATAGCATTTTCGACACGAGCAATCGCTTCTGCCCGGTCTTCGCCTTCCACAAGAACATAGCCGAAGCGATCTGGATGTATTCTAATGGTCGGTTGCACATCACTGCATTTTCGAAAAAAGCCATACTTTAATATACCGGGCAATGAACTAACCACATCTTCACCTAATATACTTTTAATTTTACCTGGTTGAGGGAACCAATAACGAATTGCTGTAGACCTGGTTCTCACTGGCGTTAACTCAGCAGCAGTTACCGCCTCACCTAATGCCTGCCTCATTACTGCCTGAACAAGATTAACGCCTGTAGCGGTCACAATTTGATCCGATGCAAACCATCCACCGGAGAGGCGCAAAGCCAGTTCAATTATTTGCGGTATGCCATCATCACCAATTACCAAATCACCTTTCACAATACCATTTTCTACACCCATCGCCTTTGCACCTGCTTCAACGAGGCGATCAATCTCTTGCTTTATAGACATATTTACATCAGCTGGTATAGTGCCCCCATCTTCAATTATGTAGGGTTTAAATTTATCCAAAGACGTATAATTTCGCTCAGAAAGCGCTGGCGTATAAGCTTTACCAGATATCAAAAATGATTCAGATGAAATCTGCAATCCTGCTATAAACCGCTCGACAAGCAAAGTTGGACCTTTACCCCAACTTGATGATTCATTCCAGGCCCATTCCAGATTATCCGTAGACTCAAGCAACAGGACTCCACGCGCTCCACAACCATCAAGCGGCTTTAAAACAAAACTTTTTAAATTTTTTTTCTTTATTAGTTCAATTAATTCTTCTAAATTACATACTTCCCAAAAATCAGGGCAAGAAACATTTGATTTTTTAAACGCCTCTTTCATACGTAATTTATCCATTGCCAAATTCGCACTATCAACCGAATGGCCTGACAGGCCAAAATATTCTGCAACACATGCTACCGTATAAGGAACATCATTTGCTATTGTCATAACACCATCGATTACGCCGTTCTTTTGACAATACTGTTGTATTGCAGAAAGTGTTTCTTCTGCATCGCGAGTTGAGACTTCAATAAAATAATCAGCCAGACTAGCAGCAGGTGCCTTATTGTTTTGATCAGTTGCCACAATATAGTGACCAGCCTCACGGGCGAGCTGATAAGCGTAAACTTGCTCTGCACCCGCACCAATAATCAGTAGTTTTTTCCTCATTAATTAATTGGAAAAATACATTCCACCATTTAAATTTAGCGTTTGGCCAGTAATATAACTGGCACCGTCGCTCGCAAGAAATACCGCTGTCGCACCGATATCTGCTACTGTACCGATCCGCCCGGCAGGTATTCCAGCAACCTTCGCTTTACCTGATTCTGTTTCAAGTTCTGCGCCAGCCATATCAGTCGCAACCAGACCTGGGGTAATCACATTGGATGTAATACCCTGCTCACTATATATTTTAGCTATTGAACGAGTAAAATTTATTAACCCCGCCTTGGCAGCAGCATAGTGGACTTGATTTAAACCGCCCCATTGACCACCAATAGATGATATATTAATTATTCGGCCCCAATTTTTCTTCATCATTGAAGGCAACAGTTCTTGTACCAAAGCAAATGGCCCTCGTAAATTTACTGCCATCATATGATCCCAATCATCATCAGTAATAGTATCGAATGGTTTTTCCTGAGCAATTGCTGCGTTATTGACCAGCACATCTATTTGGCCCACTTTATTCGATGCCATTGAAATTGCATCTTTAATAGACTTTCTATTTTCAGCATGCAGTTCAACTGCCAGCGCCTTAACACCATTTTCTTGCAACCTGTTACACACACCTTTTGCTTTTTCCGAATTTTCGTTATAAGTAATTACGACGTCAAAACCAGCTGTTGAAAATGCGACAGCTATCCCTTCTCCAATACCTCGACTACCGCCGGTAATCATAACTATTTTTCGATTAGTAACCACTAACAACCACCTTTCCTTGCAATTGCCCGCTTCACTGCATCCACAATAAAGGGTGCAGTCAAACCGTACTTTTCTGCTAATTCTTCCGGCTCACCCGACTCACCAAATACATCCTTAACACCTACGAATTCCATTGGGCAAGGTGCATATTGGGATAACACTTCAGAGACAGCACTACCAAGACCACCATGAACATTGTGATCTTCCGCCGTAACAATTGCTCCCGTTTCACTGGCAGACTTCACCAATAAATCAACATCAAGCGGTTTTATAGTCGATATATTAATTACACGAGCTAATATACCTTCTTTTGATAATATATCAGCAGCATCCAGTGCTCGAGCTACTTCAACACCACAAGCAACAATCGAAACATCACTACCATCACGTAGCGTTCGACCCTTACCAATTTCAAATTGATAATCTGCATCAAGCACTCGCCTAATCGGGCTACGCCCTGTACGCATATAAACCGGACCATCATATTCAAGCATGGCTTTTGTTGCCAATTTCATTTCAAAAGGATCAGCTGGAGAGATTACTGTCATACCAGGAATGGCACGAAAAGCAGCAATATCTTCTAGCGTTTGTGCTGAACCACCATCAGGGCCAACATCCAGACCCAGATGGCTAGCTACAATTTTTACATTACGGTTACAATAGGCGACTGACAACCTGGCTTGTTCGTAAGCGCGTAAACAAAATACTGCAAAAGTTGTTACGACAGGTATCAATCCAGTACTTGCCATACCACCTGCCGCCGCTATCATATTTTGTTCTGCGATTCCAAATTGAAAAAAACGTTGGGGATATGCATCACGAAAGTGATGAACGCCAGTTCCCCCGGCTACGTCGGCATCAAGCACAACCAATTTAGGATATTGCTCTGCCAATTGAGTAATTGCCATACCAAAAGCTTCGCGCATTGAATCACCTGCTGCACCGATTAATGCCGGGCTATTTGAAGAAGTTAGTTCCTTATTTCCAGAAATCGCCATTGATATATGCCTCCATATTTCCTGATTCAATCCCTAGATCTTGCAATGCTTGAGTTAACTGTTCTGTTGTGATTTCAACACTGCCGTGCCAGGCAGGCACTCCTTCCATAAAAGATACACCTTTGCCTTTTATAGTATGTGCTATTATAACGCTTGGTTGATCGGATACAGATTTAGCCTTATTTACAGCTGATTCAATTTCAGAAACTTCATGCCCATCAATTTCCTGCACATACCAGTTAAAACTTCGCCATTTATCAGCAAGTGGCTCGAGTCCCATGATGTTCTCGTTCAAATCATCACTTTGCAATTTGTTATAATCAATAATTAGACATAAATTGTCCAGTTTGAAGTGAGCAGCAGACATTGCTCCCTCCCAAACCTCACCCTCCTGAAGCTCACCATCTCCCAAAATCACGTATACGTGTGAATTTATTTCCTGATGACGTACACCCAAAGCCATACCGATTGCCGCAGAAAAACCCTGCCCCAAAGAACCGGTGCTTGTCTCAACCCATGGTGTATCTTTAATATGCGGATGCCCTTGTAATGCACTATTAATTTTTCTAACTGACCTAGCTTCAGCTGGATCTATAAGCCCGGACCTTCCTGCTGCCGCGTAGATAGTTGCAACAGAATGTCCCTTTGAAAGTACCAGCCGATTTCGATCCTTTTTCTGCCACGAATCTCCACAATAATTTAATTCCTCACTCCATAAATAGGCTACGACATCTGCGCACGACAAACTACCGCCAGGGTGGCCGGAACCTGCATGATAAAGTAATGCTAGTGCATCACGCCGTATATTTTCAGCAAATTCATTCACTTCTTCTATTTTACAGCCCATATGTTTCTCTCAAACTTTTAATGTTTACAAAAAATTGCCATCATATTATTACCAACTGATAAACCGTCAACATAATTTATACCGGAATGAAATGTGAAGTATGACACCTCAATATTAAAGCTATCACATATCGAACTAAAATCTGACATGGTAAACTCAAATAAATGATGAGGATTCAGGGGTGTTTCACCAGATCTATTTTGTGGGGTAGATATTGCTAGGTAACCACCTGATTTTACAACTCGAAGCGCCTCCTCTAGTAATTTTTTTGGCTGATCAACATGCTCTATTATTTCACACGCGAATATTAAATTGAAGAAATTGTCATTAAATGGTAAGTCGTAACAGTTTCCACAAACAAATTTTGTCTCTGAATCCTTCTTTTTACCTTCTGCAACTTTATCAGGATCTATGTCAACTACATGATAGTCCAAACGAATATCACTTGTTTTTTGCAATGTCTTGCGAAAACCTAACGCGCCACCAATATCCAGTATGGTCTTGACCGTTTTTTTTGAGTGCTGCCTCGAAAAATCAAAGCCTAGCCGATAGTGCCCAAATATTTGACTATTGTCAGTGTAACCTTGATCTATACGACGCTGATCTGCATGTAAAACATCTTCTTTGTAAACATGAGTAGCTAGTTCTCGTAATTTTTCTCTGTCGCTAGTTGTATCATACATATTGTTATCTAAAATGCGCTTTCGCGCACCATGTGCGCAAAGAAATCTCGCAGGATCTGAACGCAGCTTTTCAAGTGACATGTCTCTATTTAATTTACGTAACGTATCTAAAGAAAATATCTCGGTTACAAACTGACCGTCCACATCTTCAGGTGGCAAAATCACATCAAGATCTGGTTCGGAATCACAAGTTCTAATAAGATCACGAGCGATATGGGGTGAAAAAAATGGATGCATTCCGATAACTCGTAATACATGCTCTACCCTGTCTGGCATCAAACAGTATCGAGCGACGACATCATTGAATGGCCCAAATATAATGTCAACCCCATTTTTCAAAGCTATATCATTAAGTGGTTCGTTTTCAGGAATATCTGGTGCAAGAATCCAGACAGGAGAATCAGGTAAATAATTAATCACCCTCTCCAGGGTGTGCTCCACAACCAACCGGCCACCCCACTCATTGGCACAAATATCAGCGCCACCTTCCCAGGAAACAAGACTTGCTTGCACAACTATAGCTACTTTACTCATGAACAATACCCTTAAAATGACGCGAGAGTTCTTCTGCATTTAATTTGCAAGAATCATAATCTGCTCCGCACGTCAAAAACCAGCCGAGAATATCATTATTATTTCGAATCTCGCCGATTACGTCTCCTATTTCTTTATTTATAAATATTTCAAGGACACCGGGTTGTTTCATTAATTCATTTCGGTTATCTATTCCTTGAAATACTCCGGGACCAGAATCGAGTATTTCCCAACGCACCACTTGCTGACGTGAATAAAATGAATTTTCCAACTCACATTTTATATCATTAGCTCGATTCGGTAATAAATACCGCATATATTCAAGTAACGGAAACCACTTACCGGTATAAGGCAAAACATTCGAACTTGCGAGATCACCATGAAAACGTAAGCATACTTCATTAGTTTTTGCGATCCCCTCCTTAGTAAAGAATACATCGCTTTTTAACGGCCCGGTAACCAGACCCGCTGCTTCGCCAATACATTGTAAAGAATCGAAACACATATTTTGTTGAGCCTGACTCAAACAGGAAGGAGAATAACCATAAATCGGGTAGCAAAGTGGATAGTCAGAGAAAAAACGGTCACTGATCCCGGCAGGATAAAATTCACCCTCAACAAAAAACCCGTTTACATCATGCTGGGTCCCGCTGAGTAATTCCTCTACCAGAATATCATCAATTTTATTCCTAAATTCGTGTTGATATTTACGCAGTTCCTGGATATCTGAGATATGCTGAACGCCATATGCGCCGGAAGCTACAACTGGTTTTACGATAACTGGATAATCCAAAACAAGAGAATCCACATCTTCCAATTTCGTGCGAATCCCATTTGCTGTAGATATATTATTTTCTTCGAAAAATAATTTCATTAAATATTTATCAATGAAAATTTCCGAGTCGACAGTAAGCAGTTTACGCCCAAATAGTTTTTCATTTATTTGATGCGCAGATTTAATTCCAAAATCGTTACCACAATAAGCAATCACCACTGAATCAAATTTGGAAACAGCTTCACTCAAGGCGTCCGTATCAACTGCAGAAATATTTATAAAATGATCACTATATTTTCGCATTTTGCACTCAGGATTAATGTCAGACAGTATTATATCGAAACCTGATTTCTTTAGGGCCAGAAAACTATTTTTAGCCCATGGCGACCCTCCGATAATTAAAATTCTGTCAGGCATGCATACCAAGCCTGTCTAACAATCTCCTTGAATCTGAATGAGATAGAGAAAACATCCACTGTTCTCTACCTGTCGACGCAACAATTTTTCGTCTATTTACAACCTCCATATCAGACATTAAACTCCAATCTGAAAACACATGATCATATAGTGCCCAATGCGACATAACATTATTTTCATCTGGCCACGCTTTTTTTTTGTCATTTTGTGAGCTATTTATCCATCTATCTAACATACCTTCTATACTACCTGTTGCGCCTTCTGATAATAAAAATATATTTTCACCACCGAAGTCCAAGTGCATTTCAATTGGGTACAAATCATCTCCATCCACCCTAAGGGAGATCGATAAAGGCGCATTCACTACCCCCAACGATTTTATAAACACCTCTAGTAATTGAATAAGTTTCGTTTCCAAAAAAATGTTATTTAATACAACTGAACAAAAACCAACATTGGTAACTCTATCATTATGTAAATTGATTTCTTCGATAAATGCTCTACTCACTACATTTCCGTGCCTGACTAAAGCGAGAACAATCAAATCCTTACCACGTGAAATATAGGACTCTACTAAAAGTTTTCCGTTACTTGATGTCGAAAAATCTAAATGCGGAACATTAAATGAATCG
>QILH01000227.1 GCA_003233255.1 Gammaproteobacteria bacterium
TGATGAAGGTGATATCGCCCTGCATGCCATGCGCATACCGGGTACCAGCTTAACTCAGGCGGTAGAGATGCAAACTCTGCTGGAGGCACGCTTGCGTGAGTTTCCCGAAGTGGCGCTTGTCTTTAGCAAACTAGGTACCGCCGAAGTGGCCACCGATCCGATGCCGCCCAATGTGGCCGATACGTTTATAATCATGAAGCCAAGAAAAGACTGGCCGAATAAGAAAAAGACCAAGGCGCAATTAGTCCGGGAAATGGAAACGGTGGCCATGACCATACCGGGAAATCGTTATGAATTTACCCAGCCGATCCAGATGCGGTTTAATGAACTTATCGCTGGCGTGCGTTCAGATCTGGCGGTAAAAATTTATGGCGACGATTTAGATACCCTGGTTTCGTTAGCTTCCGAAATTGAAAGCGTGCTGGCAACGATACCGGGTGCCGCCGATGTTCGCACTGAACAGGCAACCGGCCTACCGATGTTAACGGTAACGCCGAATCGAGACCGCTTAAAATACTATGGGCTTGATGTGGCCAGTGTTCAGCAGGTATTGCGGACTTCAGTGGGAGGGGAAACGGTGAGCTATGTATTTGAAGGTGATCGACGTTTTGAACTGGTGGTTCGATTACCGGAGTCGCTTCGTTCTGATCTAAGCATTTTGAAACGGTTACCGATCCGCTTGCCTAAGGAAAATGATCGCGAGGTTCGGGGGGATGCTGATTCACTGGGGGTGGCTTATCAACCGGCCGAGACTATCCCGTTAAGTGAAGTGGCTGATATTAAATATATTTTTGTAACCGCCAATGTGCGGGGTCGAGATTTGGGCGGTTTTGTTAGCGAAGTACAGGATGCAGTGCAAAATCGCGTGCAAATTCCAGCGGGTTACTGGCTGGACTATGGCGGCACCTTTGAGCAATTGATTTCTGCCACCAAACGTTTTTCTATCGTGGTGCCATTGACCTTGCTGATGATTTTTGTGCTGTTATTTATGGTTTTTAGCTCGGCAAAAGACGCCGCGTTGGTGTTTACCGGAGTACCTCTGGCTTTAACAGGGGGCGTCGCGGCATTGGCGCTGCGTGACTTACCGCTATCGATATCGGCGGCGGTGGGTTTTATCGCCCTGTCTGGTGTAGCGGTACTCAATGGTGTGGTAATGCTCTCGTTTATTCGTGATTTACGCGCAAAAGGCATTGCCCTTGAGCAAGCGGTATTCGAAGGTGCGATAATTCGATTGCGCCCGGTGTTAATGACGGCCTTAGTGGCAAGCCTGGGTTTTGTGCCGATGGCCTTTAACGTCGGCACCGGTGCGGAAGTTCAACGCCCATTAGCAACCGTGGTCATTGGTGGCATTATTTCATCAACGCTTTTGACCTTGCTGGTATTACCTGTTCTATATCGGATGGTTTATCGGAAGTAACTTAATTATTGATGAATCAATCGAAAGACAAGTTCAATATTATCGAACAGTTTCTTTTCACTAATTTTGGTTTTGGATTGCACCATCAAACCCTGTAGGTGCGTGTTAAGCAGTTGTGCGGTTATATGCACGTCGATATCGGATTTAAGTTCGTCATGATCAACTGCACGTTGGATCATTTCGGTAAACATGTCTTCAAATTGCTGCCATACACCACGAATCTTTTTAGCCAGTTCCTGATCATGCACACCCAGTTCTACTGCGGTGTTATTAATAAAACAGCCATGAAATCCCTCTTGCTGACTGCTCAAGACGATATTTTGAAATAATGTTCGTAAAATTTCCAGCGCGGGTCCTGGCTGCTTAAGTGCCTGCTTGAATAGATCGAGAGTGCTATCAATGTACCGATCCATACTGGCAACGTAGAGGTCGTATTTGTTGCCATAAGTTTGGTACAGGCTCGCTCGATTTATGCCCATGGCATTAACCAGTTCCTGCATTGAGGTGGATTCATAGCCCTTCATCCAGAATAGCTGTAAAGCTATGTCTAGCGTCTGATCCTGGTCAAATTGTTTCGTGGGTCCTGCCATAACGTGATCATGCCATGCTCGGACATGGCATGCTCGTTTTTATTTGCACTATTAGTACTTAAATAACAATAAGTTAGGTAACCCGTTAAAAGATTCCCTAAAAGCTGTTGACTTAAACCGGCTAAAATGGAACGATCGTTCCATCATGGAACAAACGTTCTATGTGGGATTATAGCAAACAAACGGAGGAGAGCAGTAATGACCAACTATCAGACAAAGGACATCGGTGAACTACAGGGCCTGAGCCAATACGTATTTGCCCCCGAAGGCATCCCCATTCGCCTGGAGGGAAAGTTATTTCTCGCTGACCTGTTGGGCATCAGCTCAATGGAGATCTCATTGAATAAAAACGAGGCAGGCACCGGCATGGAATTCTTTCACAAACACACCAACCACGAGGAAATTTATCTGTTTCTGGCCGGGCAAGGTGAAATGAGTATCGATGGGAAAATTGTGCCCGTCAAAGAAGGCACGGTGGTGAACCTCAAACCAGATGCGGTGCGCTCATGGTGGAATACCGGCAAGACCGATTTGATCTACATCGTCATGCAGGCTCCGATCAATGGTATGAAAGCCACGGCGCTTGAAGATGGTCAGGTGCTCGAAGGTAAAGTGCCCTGGAAATAAATTTACAGGTAAATATGCTCGGCTTGATTCGGGCTTAGCCTGATTGACATCATTGCGAGGCCAGTTAAAGTCTGGCGTCGCAATGAAAGGCGGTGTTTATTCTGCGGGCTCGGTGGTAGCGAGTGATTTTAGTTTTTTTTGTAATTTTTGCGTATCGTTAAATTGGTCGGTGCGAAAAATTTCTTTGCCATTTTTAAAGGCAATCAGGGTTGGAAACGTGTCCACTTTAAAATCAAAAAAATGTTCATTGGTACTATCGACCCACATTGGAAACGGTACATTGTATTTTTTCTTATAATCATTTAGCTCATCTTCACCCGTCCACAGGCGGGTCAACACACCTTGCCACTGATAGGCACTGAACTTTTTTGATAAATAGTTAACGGTTTTTTGTGCGTGGATGCATTTACTGGACATATTGGGGCGTGATTTTTCCAGATACCAGTCACACCATGCCGAGGTGAAATACAACAGCGTGGGTTTGTTGTCGCGCAAATTAAAAAGATGTTTTTTCGTCGGTCCTTTGTTAAGGCTAATCGCTTTAATATTTTCAGATTGCCCTGCGGCCATAAGTTTAAGTTTATTGTCGAGTTCGGCCGAAGCGTCGTGTCCGGTGTGAATGATTTTGCCCTCTTTATTAATCAGCACATGATAAGGCGTGGCACGAAGATTAAAAGCCTGCGATAACTCTGCACCTTGCTCCATTATGATCGGCATCGTTAACTGAAATTCCTGCTGAGTTATTTTAATGGCTTCCAGGCTGTCATTCATATTGATATTGATGGCGATGGTTTCAACACTATTTCCATATTGTTCAAAACTTTTTTGCAGGTGTGGCATTTGCTTACGGCAGGGAATACACCAGGTGGCCCAGAATTTTAAATACACCGGTTTGACACCAATAGTCTCATCCAGATTAATTATTTTACCGTCTATAGATTTAACGGTTTTAGTTGTTAACCCGGTTATTTCCGCATTGGCTGGCAGGCTGTAGAAAAAAATAACAGCAATAAATAAAAATATTGATTTAGTCATACTCGCCACCTGTTTATTATGTTGGACATAATGCTAATGCGGTTTTATAAGTGCTGTATTGTATATTTCCGACAAACTGTATAGATTTAAGTTCATGAGCCATAGAATGAGAATCAAACTTGAACACCTCGGTTTTGTTCGTGTTGAACCCGATCAGTCACTTGCGGCCTATGTCGATAGCTACTGGTTTATAGATGCACGCTGTTGCAACCCACATGGTTTTCAGGAATTTCTGCATCCAGATGGTGGTATGGGTTTTATTTTTAATTATGGCGATAGCCTGTCTTTCGATGGTCAAATCGAAAAGAATGACGCCAGTTTAGATGGTACTAGTACTAAATCAACTCATTTAGTCCTAACTGAAAACATTAAGGCGGTGGGGATTCGCTTTAAGCCCGCAGGGGCTTCCGTGTTTTTTGATATGCCTTTACATGAATTCAAAGACCAACGAGTCAGTATGCGTGATCTAAATTCCATCCAGTTTGAAAATTTATACGATCAAATTTCACAACACAAAAGTCTACGGGCTAAAGTCTCGATCATTGAAAAGGTATTACATAAAATTCGCCGAGCGGATGGAATCATCTCGACTCGTTTACTGAGTGCGATACACCATCTGAAAGAAAGCCAGGGTCAGATAGCATTAGATTCTCTATCACAACGGCTCAACATGAGTCAGAGAAATCTGCAACGCCTGTTTAACGCGCAACTTGGTATGACGGCGGGTGAGTATACAAAAATCTGCCGTGCTGAACAGGCGCGTACCCTGTTAAAGAAAACTAAATTACCACTGGCCGAGGCGGCATATAAACTAGGTTATTACGATCAGGCACATTTTATTAAAAGCTTCAAATCGGTCGTGGGGATTACGCCGGGTCAGTATCAAACCTGTCGCCGAGGTAAATCATCATCAATCGATGGCAGAATATAACAACTCATCGACCGCTGTTCGATATAATTTTAGTGACTCTGATATTAAACATGATGACCAATATTTCCTGGATAACAGACAAAAAAAAGCCCGCTTCGATAAAATCGAAGCGGGCTATTTAAACGAGCTAAATTACTCTGGCTCTACTTTTTCAGGCGTAATGCTGGTAGGAGCCTGGTCTGTGAGCGGTGCGATAACCAGGGTACTGTCGACACCATCACAATCTTGATCAATACCATCATCGAACACTTCGATTGCCGTTGGGTAGATGGTGTTATCGGTGTCATCACAGTCACGGTTTGCATTTCTATTTTGACTGTAGTAACCGTCTCCATCCAGATCCTGGCCATAATCTTCAGAGCCGATTACGCGATGGGCACCGGTGGCATCTGAGCCAAATAGTCTGACATAAAAGGTCATTGGGCTAGCGGTGGTGTTTTCCATCGTTGCTGAACCTACTGGCGTTGCGGCATCTGCTTCGAGGTAAGCAATGGCGGCCGTTCCAGCATTTGCAACTGGGATGGTTCGGATTCTTACCGCAGAGTTTGGCGCAACCGTAACGGTGAACCAGTCTTCATCGGCGGCATCATGCAAGGTGCGGGCATTGTCCATAAAGACGGCATCGCGATACTGGATTTCACGATAATAGCCGGTGAAGGCGGTCATTTCACGTGCCTGGGCTGGGGTATTATCCACTTATGCACTGTCGGGCGTGGTGCTGGCCAAACGGTCAACGCCACTGCAGTTTTGATCAATACCGTCACCCGCAATTTCTGGCGCAGTGGGGTAAATGGTGGCATCTGCTTCATCGCAGTCATAATAACTGGAATAGTTGTCGCCATCCGCATCCGTAAATACACGAACGCCAATGGTATATCGAGCAACGCCAAATGTTGTATTAAAGGCACGTACCATTACATAATAAGTACCACTTACGGCTGGCGTGTATCGTAGATTGCTGTCGTAGCCGATGTAATCATCGTCATTGTCGATCTCTGCCCCCATGTCATCGTATAAATATATATACACATCGCAGCTGGCGCAGATGTTGTTCGCTGAGAACTCGTACTCGGTGCCTGCGACCAGTTCGACGGCATAGTAATCTTGATCGCCCTGTGGCCAGATCGTGTTAACCGTGTTGTCGCCAACGGTGTGAGGGGTTGCCGTGGCAATCGAACCGTTATCGGCAGCGGAATCATTGGCATCCTGTCCAGTCGGGTAGTCCGATGGACCTGGCGCTCCACCGCCGCCACCGCCACCAGCGGGCGCACCACCACCGCCGCCACCACCACAGGCCGCTAAGCCTAAAAAAGCTAAAAGTAAAATTCCACCGATCGCGGTTTGTTTGAACATGTTCATAGGATCTCCCTGACACAAGTCAGCTGTTATTAAGAGTTAGGTTTTTTATTAGGCCACTTATTATATGCTTATAAAATGTACACAAATAATACCATATTATAAGTGATGAGCATATTGGTAACGATTAAAAATCAACCATTCTGTCTATTATTTAGACAAAAAATAGAAAGATATTTAAATTTCTATGCATAACTTAGATTAATCAGGACTAGTGCATAGAAACGAGATAGAGATTGTGTTGGGGTGTGAAGCGCCTGTTTTAACGACCCTGTTAGTATCGAGCGTAAGCCGTTGCGGGGGCAAAAGCAGTCCTGAGAAAGTGAATGCCCTATACTGCTAATGTGTTCATCAACCTATAAATAGAATATAGAATCGGGCCACGCTTAATTACCCGCAATGCAAAAATTGCTTCGCCAGCTCTAAGGTGGGTGCCTTGGGGCCAATATCCCGACGAGATCCCCCCAAATTTGTATGCCATGGGTTCGCAGAGGCTTGGACGATCTTCCCCGCCATCATCAACCATCTGGACTCGAGCCAATGATCCCTGGCCGCAATTTCTGCGTCAAGCTCAGCTCCAGCAGCGAACAAGAAGTCGAAAAAATGCTCTGGTCGGTGCGTTGGGGCGGCGACACTCTGATGAATCTATCCACCTGCAAAAACACCCACGAAGCCAGAGAATGGATTTTACGAAACCCGCCGAATAGTGAGCCTCCTATATTGGGCGTTGTCAGCGAGGTTTATCCACAAACCAGATCGTATGGGTGAGTGAAAATACGACGCCCATCTCATCCCGCGCAGCGAGTATCAAACCTCCGAATTTATTGATTTTTTAATGAGGTGATCTGGCCAGTAAAGACGCCTTACCTACCAGAATCAACAAATTTATGAGGAATCTCCAATGAAAATTCAATCTATCCATAGTTTAAAAGGCGTGTTGTTATTAAGCGGAGCCGTTTTCCTGACGGCCTGTGGTGGCGGCGGCGATAGCGGTGGTACACCAGGCGGGCGCATCGAACAGAATGCGGTTTACATCAACACCGCACAGAACACGGTCATGGCTGCACGCGATGATGGCAGCATCACTCCGTTTGGCCTGGTCAGCATAACGGGGGGTCAGCCATTTGATCTGTCGGTATCACCGGACAGTCTTCATGTGGCGTTCGAGGCTACCAACAGTGCCGGCATTACCAACCTTTATGTCACTCACAGCAATGGAGCTTATTTTACTCAGGTCACGAACCTGCCGACGGGCCGTTCCATCAGGGCGGTTGCCTGGTCACCGGATGGTGATCAACTGGTTTATCTGGCGGATGCGTTAGAGGCAAATAAGCAGGAATTGTTCAAGACAACCATGGCATTTGATAGCTCACAAAATATTAGTGCGAGCAATGTACGCATCAGTGGCAGCATCAGTAGTTCAGTGTTGGATATTGCTGACCCCAGCTGGTCACCCGACGGCAGTAAAATCGCTTATTTAGTCACGAACAGCAACTACAGCACGGCGAATAAAGTCATTGGCGTGAATTATCACGATGTCAGTATTGGCGGGCGACATAGCGTGCGTCTATCAACACCGGTCAGCTTTCCCGCTTATCAGGATATCACGGGTTATGCCTGGTCAGCGGATGGTAATCGTCTGGCGTATTTAAGCAATCCTGCCAACAATTTCCTTGAGAATGTGTATCAGATTGACTTCACTGCCGGATCATTAACGCCTGCTGCGGGGACTCTGCAAAGCGGCTATTCCGTGGTTGAGGTGGCGTATTCAGCTGACAGCCAGTCACTGGCTACCCGACGCGTTAATGTCGGTGCCAGCCAGTACCGCCTGAGGATCGAAAATACAGCCAGCGGCAGCGAAATTTATACCGCTAATTCGGCGGGCAGGATCTCGCGTATGAAATGGGGCAACCAGACATCGGTGCTGGCCTATCGGGTAGAAAATGACGCAACTGGAAACTATTCGCTTAACGTTGCCGATCTGGATCGCGCTGTTTACGACATCGACTTGCATAACGGCGACACCAGTGGCGAAAATGCCCTTTCATTTCAGTGGTCGCATGATGACGATCGGCTCGCACTGACAACCCAGGGTACGAGTTCACCATTTATTATGCGTCTGCGGGCCTATAATGTGTCTTCTCGCAATTCGGTACTGCTCTCCACCATGCCCAGTGGTCGTTTAATCGGAGGCCCACGTTGGTCGCTGGACGATCAACGTATCGCCTTTAACTCCGCAGAGGCAGGATGCCGTAATGCACAGGTGCATTCCACGCCCGCCACTTCATCGAACGTGATTAACCTGGATGATATTGATTGTCCCCGAGGTTTTGTTTACTAAACGGGTCTGCTCAAGCGGACAGCAGAACGAAAAAAGCCCACTTTGTTGGGTTTTTTTCGTTTCATTCTGGCTTGTGATGATGGGGTAATACGTCAAACTGAACCCGTATTCAAAGCACTCAATGCCACCGAGGCGCAGTATGTCGTGGTTGGCGCTATCGCGACAATATTACACGGCTATGTGCGGGCAAGCTCAGGTTAAAGGTGTGTTTACTAGATGATTTAATCGCGATGAAACAGCAGGTCGGGCGACACAAAGACCTGGCTGATATCGAGCAATTGACTAAAATTAAAGAATATGAAAAAGGCCGATCAAATTAAATAACCGGAAGCCGACTGGCCCGTGACCTATGAACAGGTCGAAGAGGAGCAGTTACGCGAAATGCTGGAAGCCACGCCTGCGCAGCGTTTGGCGATGGCCGAAGAGCTGGCGGAGTTGGTCGTGTTGGCGCATTCGGCCAGGAAAAATAAAGATTAACGGTATCCAACATATTCGGCCCGTCAGTCAGGGCACGATGGGCATGTTAGATTGCCGCCAAATCAGGTGCCCTGCAAAATAAACCAGAACCCCCACAAGCCCTTTCTTCAATTCAACGGACTACAAGCATAATAAAAAAACGTTTATACTAATCAGATTGCTGATTTGTAGTTTTAAAGAAATAACTAGAAAAATTTAAAACGGCAACGGCAAGCAGCGAATAATTAAAAACTTTATTAAGGGGGATACATGTCAATTTCATCTAATCAAAGCTCATTTCGTATTTTGGCGATAGGCGCTAGCTTATTAAGTGCGTTACTATTTTCTGCGTGCGGCGGCGGTGATAGTACGACGCCGATCACTACTTCTGCAGACATTACTTACACAAGTGCAGCGGTATTAAGCGGTAATGTTAATCATTTAACTGCAATTGATGCCGCACCTGAAATCTCATCGGATTATCTGGAATTATATTTCCATAGTGACCGAAGCGGAAACTTTGATATTTATGTCGCCACGCGCACCGATGTCAGTCAGGCATGGGGCGTCGCTACCGCTGTTGCTGAATTGAATACCGCATCAAATGATGTCGCACCGGCACTTTCAAGTGATGGCTTGACGATGATCTTTGCCTCCAATCGAGCCGGTGGACAGGGTGGGAATGACCTATATGTAAGTACGC
>QILH01000166.1 GCA_003233255.1 Gammaproteobacteria bacterium
CCGTATCGCCATAAAACCGTGCCGCACCCGGATATGCCGATGACCCTGACCGCCCGCATTGAAAGCGACGGCCCCTATGCGCGTCTGGATGAGCAAGGCAAATATCAACTTCGCGCGCTGTTTGATTTATCCAGCAGCCGACATGCTTAGGCGACGATGCCGATGCGCAGGGTCTCGCCTTATGGCGGCCTGCCGAACGAAAGCAACGTCGGCTGGCACACCCCGCTGCAGGATGGCGACGAAGTGTTAATCAGTTGTTTAAACGGCGATCCGGATCGCCCGATGATCGTCGGCACCGTGCCTAACCCGGATCGGGTTTCGCCGGTGACCCAGCAAAACCGCTCGGTGAATCGCCTGCGCACGAAAAGCGACAACGAACTGACCTTTGACGACACCCAACAAAAAGAGGCTGTGACCTTACGAACCTACGAGGGGTACAACATCCTGCACCTGGACGCCACCGAGCTGGCGCACAAAGTCCGCCTCGCCAGCGAACACGGCGCGATGGTGACGTTTGCCAAAAAGACGATACACCGGCAAAGCGATGACACGATGACCGAACGCGTGGGGAACGACCGACTCGTCAAAGTTAAAAATAAAAGTCGCACCGAAACCCAGACCAAAGCGATCCAGCATCAGGCCAAGACCGATCACGAGCATGCCGCACACAACAACGTCCAGCTTGAGGCCGCCCAAAACATCGAACTGCAAAGCGGTCGCCACACCATTATTGACGTTGAAGACAACGTCAAGATCACCATTAAAGGTGCGGATGGCCAGTTCACCACCATTCGCAACGGCGACGTGACTATCCAGAGCGCCAAAAGCATCGACATTACCGGCCAGGGCGGCGGCGACATCACCTTTGAGCAAAACGGTGGCGGGTTTAAGATTGATACGGCCGGTGTCGTGAGTTTTTATGGTAAAAAGATTTTCTTTGGCGGTGCCGGTGGCGTGCAACTTAACGGTAAAGTGAACTACTCCGTGCCGGGGCCGAATCCGCCGGGGGCGGTGAGCACCACGGGGCCGATTTCGTTTGCGGGGATCACCCCTTTATTAGATCCCGATGCTCCTGCAGTGGTCAATCTGGCATGGGAATCGGATCGCATCCCGGTTGGTGAACCGATTGAAGGTATGTTTACCGCGAAAAATTTTGAAGCAGGTGAAACCGCGACCATCACGGTCTATGAATTCGATGACAACGGGCAAAAAGATGAAGTCGATTCGTTAACTATGGCACTCGATGATGAAGGTACGGGTCATTATGACTTCATCTGGAAACGTACGGCACAACAAACGAATCAGGATCAACAGGATGATGAAGCCGCAGGGGATTCTGGGCCACTGGATTATCGTTTTCATGTTGAAGTTGGAGGTGTAAAATCAGTAGAAGCATCTAGTTACTTATGGCTTACCAAGTCGGTTGAAGTCGTCATTGAAGAAGACGACGAGGGTGAAAAACTCCCTGATGGTTCTGAATTGGAAATAATCGACTCGGACAACAAAAACCACTATGCCATTGTTAAAAATGGCATAGCCGAATTTGATAATATATTAGTTGGGCAAATTAATATTAATGTGTCCGGGGAAGGGTAAATTATATGGCTAGTAATATAACCAGATTAAATACATATAAAAAGAAGGAACAATTTAGTTGTAAAGCCAGTGTGGTTGCTACTGACATTGTGGTTTATGTGCCGGGAACCACTGACCCATTTAATGTTAAAGATACCATTCTTGAATCAAACAAGTCGTACTGGAAAGAAAACATCCATTTCCAGGGCCTATTTTATGATTTCAAGGCTAAGTTTTGTGAAATGCATATTAATAAGGATTTTAAATGGACGGGCGACAACAACGTAAAAGAAAGGAAGAAGGCCGGAAAAAATTTATTTGATTTTTTGTTGCGTTATTATAAAAATCATTTAAATCGGAAAGTATCGCTTCATTTCATCGGTCATTCCCACGGTGGGCTCGTTATAAACGAATGCCTTCAGCATTTCAAAAAAAATAAAGCATTCCCTAAAAAATACTGGAAAGTAAAAAGCATTACCTACCTGTCAACACCTTTCTTCAAAAAAGAACACCTACCGGACATTACCTATTTCCATAAAGATTGTAAAATTTTTGCAGTCAATAATAAATATGATCTCACCCAAAGATTTATTGCGGACTTCTCAATGTACCAACTTCCTTTGTTGATCAAAACATTTGCAGATGATCCAGCAATTAGCATCCAGATGAAAAAAATCAAAGCTATAACAAATCACGAGTCTTTCAAATATTTTAGTGACCGCTTTATGGAAGAAAAATACATCAGACCTCTTTTCCAACGAACAATCCTTCTTGTTCCCGAAATTCAAAAATTATTTTCTGCGATAATTTTATTATTCCAGAATCTAAAATCAAAAACGCTATCCGATGAAATTATTGACCAATTTATTGTTTTTTTTACAAACTTAAATAACACATTAAATCAATCTGTAGCCGCACTTAATGTTCGACTCAACGATTATATGTTAAGCCGAAACGATTACTTCATTGATCTAAACCTTCGGACGTCGCTCAGATTGCTTGCTGACTTGTTGGATATTAATACCAAGACGTATGCATCACGCCTCCTGCTATTTATAGATAAAATGCTTGTCAATCAAATTGACGAATATCATAATACTGTTGTCGAGCCCCCGTATACTGACTATAAACCCTATTACTCCAAACCAATCCAGGTCGATAAAACCGACCCCTACCACCCGGTAAAAGAAAAAGAGTTCGATCAATTCATAAAAGAAATTGAGCGCTTAGAGACTGTTTACGAAGGAAAGCAGACCTCAAAGATAAGAGCAGAAATCATATTAAGATTAATTTCACCCATGAGGTTTCACCCTCTACTGGAGTTCATTGCCAAAAAATTAAATACTCTAGATTATATTATTAGACATGACGAAACCGAAGAGCAGATAAAACGACTGATTTTAGCGTTAAAGAATAATGTAACCGTACTAAAATCATTTTATATCAATATGATACACCCCAAAGATGTAACCTTGCCCGTAAAGGATGCTCCTCCCGCTTTTTATGTTAAACCCAGCCAACGGGGCAGTATCATATACCTTGCCTTTATCTCCCACAGTATTAGCCGGATGAATTTAGATCCACGACTCGAAAAACAACTTGAATCTCAGTTTGATTCAACCAAGAATCCTGGCTACAAAGGCAAAACCGATACCGAAAAGCAAAATCGCTATAAAGTTGAGATCATGAGAAAACCCTGATCGATGTTTGTTAAACATATTAAACCATTTCTTTTTATCGTATTGGTGCTTTGCGCCAACGCTACCAACGCTTCCATGAGGAGTGAATTCTTGGCGATCTGTGCACAACCTACGCCTCATGACCGCATTTTGCTCAAACAGATCGCAACAGAAGTTAATAAAAACTACACCCCGAGTTCATGTACAACTATTTACTCTCTATTCAAGAAGAAAAAAAGATATGTTACATCTGGCAATTACCTGGGCTCAATCCGAATACTATTTTTTTTCGACCAACTTGAGTTCATCATTATTGCCCTGCGAGAGGGTACAAGCCAAATTGATCTTAATGGAATCGAGAATCTCAAAAGGTTACGTTCACTGACCATTCAAGGTAATTACAGCGCATTCAATAATTCAAACCCCACGAACTTTAAGAATAGTCAAAAATTATCGACGCTTAAACAGTTACGTTATATTAAAATACATCAAATAGGGATAAATAATTTAACCTTCCTAGGGGCGCTGAGCAAGCTCAAAGAAGCCCATTTCTCTGAAAACCAGATACAAAACATACTATCGACTGACTTACCTAAATCACTCGTATTACTTAATTTAAGGAAAAATCGTATTGCAAATATCCCAAACTTAAATCACCTGACTCAGATTGAGGATCTCGACCTAAGTCAAAATAGATTCACTGATATTTCGAATCTCGCAAACTTAAAGTCGCTCAAGAAACTCACGTTATCTTACCCAACCCCATATGATTCTACATTAGCAGGGATTAACGTACTGAAAACACTCTCTAATCTTGAATCTCTGACCATTATAGGATGGAATTTGAACGACTCAAACTTGTTTGAGGGGCTAAACAAACTTAAATTTCTTAATCTACGAGATAACAAACTGACAGAAGTTAAGGGGCTGAGTACGCTCACCTCAATACACGAACTTGACCTGATGCAAAATGATATTACCGACTTATCGCCGTTATTACCACTCGCTACAAATCCTGACTTCGACTTATTGGGCCGACCCAATCCTCTGAGGTCGTGTTCTCCTGAAAAAGAAGATCACCTGCGTGCGGGTATTATTTGTAGTGATAATGTTTTCAATAATATGTGGAGCAGCCTACGCCGCCTATTTATGTAGGCATACCCTTTTATAGTTATGTAAAAAATGAGACAGGAGGCGGATGCAATGGAGTCGGGAGGCGCCGACTATTTTAAAAAGCTGGCAGATCTGGATCTGGATTATGAACAAATCGAAATCCCTTTTGGTAAAAAAATATCTTTTATGGCTACATTCAAAAATCCGAAACCCATTCGGAGCTCACTCTGAAATCGGCCTATAAAACGGGTCGGGCCATCGAAATGGAGTTTAAAGCAAAGAATGAAGTATTCGATAAAAATAAAGATGAGATCATCGAATGGGTTAAAAATATAATCATATTGCCTTAACTGTTTCAGGCCTCAGAGCAATCGAAGCATCATAAAAAACTTTCGTGGTTGTTTCCTAGGGCAAAGACGCGTTGAACTTTGTCGAGCTGAAATTAAATTCAGCAGACATACTTGATATATCCTTCAAGTCCAGCCATCGAAAGCAGGGCGATGGTACCGTACCGTTGGCTAGCCAGGAAGCTACAGCGTGCAGGATTTAATTCGCCAAATCTTCAAGCGCAACGGTTTATATAAAGAACGACTGCACTTTGATTTATTCCGCATCTATCCAGTCAAGCCTTATACCTTGCAAGACAATGAAACAGACTGGGATTTTATAATCCGATTCTCTGCCAACAGCGGGATCTGTTTTTACTCCATCGCCAAAGATGAGTGGGACGTGGTCGTGTTTACCGATCACAATGCGCATTGCCTCTACATCTTCCCCAGCGGCGCTAACGAAACGGCGTTGAGACAGGTGTTGGTCGGGGTATATCATCCGGCCGCTTCACTAGACGTCTCACATTTTTCAGACGAGTACAGCGCCTGCCACAACATGGCCACTTGCATCAAACGCGAGATACCGTTTCGCAGTAAAATTGTGTCGCATCCGGAAATACCGATGACCCTGACCGCGCGCATTGCCGGGTCACATCAAAGGTAAGCACATAATAATAATGGTTATTGGCGTAAACGCTAACAAAGCCCTTTCTATTGCTCATCTTCCATATTAATCTAGTGGGAAATAATAAGGTATTTCATGACAAGATAAACCACTTTGGGCTTATCAACGTTTGTTTATCTACGTGTACAAATTAATTATTGGCGGGTGGGTTTTCATAATTCGTCAGAATATGTCATGTCATGCCATTTTTATAACGCAAGCTAGTAAGATTGATAACGTATAAAATACGAATAATAATTAAGCACAAGGGAGTTCTAAATGGGATCTTTTCGGAATACATCTGCATCGACAACGCGCTACCAGACATTTATTTTCAGCCTGATCGGTCTGGGTGGTTTACTTCTCGCACTCTCTGCATGTGACCAAACGAGCCAAAAATCAAAACCAGATCCGGTTCGTAATGATCAAGGCTGGTCTGAACAGATCAGCGCGCATACCAGTGGCAGTATTTCCAAATATGAAGCTATTTCAATTCGTTTTGTACACGATGTCATTTCAGCGGATAAGGTGGGTGCTGATGCGCTGGGCATTTTGGAGGTCTCACCGCCTATTCAGGGCGAGTTAATATTTAATAGCAAAAGAGAGATCACTTTAATACCAGACAAACCACTAAAATCGGGTCAACGCTATCGGTTTAAATTACACAGTTACGATTTTATTAATTTTCCAGACGATTTAAAAAGTTATACGTTTGATGTTGGAGTTATCAAACAAAATTTTGAGGTGGTGATCCGAGGAATCAGCGCTCAACTGAATAGCAAAGGTAAGTTAAAGATCACCGGTGTGGTCACGACGGCAGATAAAGAGGAGGCGGTGAAACTCGAAAAGTTATTATCAGCATCGTATAAAGGCAAAAAGCTAGGCCTGGATTGGCAGCATAGCCCGGATGGTCGGCAGCACCTGTTTGTCATTCCTGGAATTGAACGCGATAAAGCCCAGGCGACCGTTATGCTTAGCTGGAATGGTCAGGTCATAGGTGTAGATAACAGTGGTGAAACGAAAGTCGACATCCCGGTTACGGGTGAGTTTAAAGTATCAACGGTGCGGGTGGTTAACGGCAATCAACAGTATATTGAAGTACAGCTAACCGATGTTATCGATCCACGCCAGAATTTAAGCGGGCTGGTCAAATTCAGTCAGGGGGAATTTAGAACCGAGATCGATGGAAATATATTAAAGGTCTATCCTGGCGCAGGTATCGTTGGTGAAGTCAGTGTTACCCTGGATGCGGCATTAAAAAGTTCATTGGGGACTAAACTGGGTGAACAGGTTAGTCGTAATGTGGTTTTCACCAGTCAGAAACCACAGGTTCGTTTTGCCGGAAAAGGTGTCATTTTGCCGGAAAATCAGCTGCTGGCGATTCCGTTTGAGGCCATCAACGTACATTCGGTTCGGGTTTCGGCCATGTTGATTTATGAAAAAAATATTGGCCGGTTTTTACAGGATAACCAGTTGAGCGGTGAAAGTAGTATAACTCGCGTGGGCCGTTATCTATGGAGTAAAACCATCAAGCTTGATTCGGCGCAGGCCGATAAATGGAATCGTTATAATATCGACGCAACCGAATTATTAAAAAGTTACCCAGGGGCCCTGTTTCGCCTGGATCTATCCGTAACTCGCCGCAATTCGACTTATAGTTGCAGTGAAGAAGAAAATGCGGTGCCTTTTCCCAAACAGCAACCCATGGTTAATTATGAAGAGGCGGATATTCGTCAGTCTAGCAACTGGGATAATTATGAACAATTTTATAACGATGACTATTATCGTGGTTGGGAAGACCGCCAGAATCCCTGTAAAGATGCCTATTATAAATTTGAAGCGGCGACCAAAACCTATCGCAACTTTATGGCTTCAAATATTGGCCTGTTAGCCAAACGCGGTGAAGGTAACCGAGTGTTCGTTGTTGCGACCGATCTTTCTACCTCTGCACCCATGCAAGGTGTGGCTATCGAGTTTCGTAATTTTCAGGATCAAAAACTGGCGACAGTGAAAACCGATAAAAATGGTTTTGCCGATACCGAACTCGGCGGGCGACCTTTTTATATTACGGCCCGTTCGGGTAAACAGGTCGGCTATTTAAAAATGACGGCAGGTGCGGCATTGCCTACCAGTCATTTTGATACAGGTGGTCAGAAGGTCAAACAGGGTGTTAAAGGGATTATTTACGGTGAACGTGGTGTATGGAGACCAGGCGATGATATGTTTATGACCTTTGTTATGGAAGACAGACAAAATAAAATCCCGGCCAATCACCCGGTAACCATGGAGTTATACAATCCGAAAGGTCAGATGATCGAGGCGAAGACCAACAGTAAACCCGTGGGTGATTTTTATAAATTTAAATTTACTACCCGTGAAGATTCTGAGACCGGTAACTGGAAAGTTAAAGCCATCCTGGGTGGAAACAGTTTTGTTAAATCAGTTAAAGTCGAGACGGTGGTGCCCAATCGTCTTAAGATCGATCTGAAATTTCCAGAAGATCCCTTATTACAACAAAATATGCCGGCTAAAATTGGTTTATCCAGTCAGTGGTTACACGGAGCGATTGCCGGTGGTCTGAAAAGTGAAGTGGCGGTGCGGATGATACCGGTTAAAACAAAGTTTGATCGTAATTCGGACTATCGCTTTGATGATCCGGCACGAAAATTTAATGCTGAAAACACAACGATTTTTGAGGGCGAGCTGGATGCTAAAGGTAATGTTGAGTTCAGTGCGAACTTAAGCCCGGCTACGCCGTCCCCCGGTATGCTGACCGCCAGTTTTAATAGCAAGGTCTATGAAAAAGGCGGTGCGTTTAGTACCAGTAACGTACGAGTAAAATATCATCCCTATACCCACTATGTTGGCATAAAGTTACCTAAAGGTGATGCATCACGGGACATGTTGTTGACCGATAAAAAACATGTGGTTGACATTGCCAGCCTGAGCGCGAAGGGTGAACCGGTATCACTTGATAAGGTGCAGGTCACACTCTATAAAATCGACTGGAAATGGTGGTGGGATCAATCCGGTGACGAGTTAGCGCAATACTCAAGTGCTTATTACAACCAACATCTGAAGCAAGGCATTATAAAAACAAAAGATGGGCACGGCCAATGGGAATTTGAAATTAAATATCCTGAATGGGGGCGCTATTTAATTCGTGCCTGTGATGAGGTAGGCAATCATTGTAGCGGGAAAATATTTTATATCGACTGGCCATCCTGGGCCGGTAAAGCACGAGAGTCCAAGGGCATCGGTGCGACGGTGTTAAATTTATCGGCCGATA
>QILH01000091.1 GCA_003233255.1 Gammaproteobacteria bacterium
CTTCGAGGCCCACTCGAAACAGGGTGTGATCATCAATTAATACTATTTTTAAACTCATGTATTTATTTGCTTTGAAGTTAGTTGAACGATAACACCACTATTATTTTCATCAAGCGGTGCGTTGTGGGGTGTATGGGTAAAGGTTAAGGTAATGCGAGTGCCTTCGCCTGAATCACTTTCGATTTTAATGTTGCCGTTAATTCGTTCGGCGCGTTCCGACATAATTTTTAATCCATAGTGTTCATTTAGGTCATCTTTTTTGTTTTTATTCTTAATGCCGATACCATCATCTTCTATTAATATATGGCATTCCCCTTGTGGGTCACTACGTAGAATAACTCGTACAGTATGAGCCTGGCTATGTTTTTTAATATTATTAAGTGACTCCTGGATGATTCGCAGGACTTCTACTTCTACATTCGGGGGAAGCTGTATGATATTCCATTCCTGTTGTAAAAAAATCGGGATGCCTGATTGGTTCTTAAAACGTTTAGTTAGGTGTTTAACTGCCGGAACCAGGCCGCGTTTATCTATTGGGGCGCGGAAATGAGTTATTAATTCGCGCACCTCTGCGTAGGCTTCGTCGAGGTTAATTTCAATCTGTTCAAGCTCGTGCCAGACAGCAGGCTCTTCTCCCTTTCGTAAATTTTCATCTAATACCCTGACCTGAAAGCGTAAGCTGGCCATGGTCTGAGCCAGCGAGTCATGCAGTTCATGTGCAAAACGGGTACGTTCTTCGATGATAGACAAACGATTGGATTCAGTGTCAAGACGAGCTTTGTCAATTGCCATACCTAAATGACGGCCGATGCTGGTTAATAACTCATTCATGTCACTAACGTCGCTGATCATATTTTGGTCAATGAACAAGTTGTAGACACCTAAAGTGCGATCACGATATTGCAGGGGGACAGCGATCATGCCGACCTGTTCATCATTAAAAAATGAATGGCCAATAATTTTATCACATTGAGTGATATCAAACTGATACTGCACTTCACCTTGCTCAAAGGCGCTGCCGCAGAGACATGATTCTGACGGAATAAGTTGCTCTCGTGCTATGACTTCGTCATCCAAACCGATACTGGCGATTAGGCGCATTTGATTATCGTCGGTGATGAGCCGTACAACAGCTGCGCGAGCATTAACGACATCTTTCAAGGTGTGTAAGAATCGTGTTAACAGATCGTTCAAATCACGTGAGACATTGATACTTGCAGCAACGTCATAAATTATTTCCAGTGAACGTGTTTTATTTGCAATATGTTTAGTCTGTTGTTCGACTTGTGAATGCATATCCTGTGATAAGGACTGTAAATTACCGCTAATCCGATTGATTTTGATCGCCAACGCCTGGAATTGAGTTGTACCTTGCGGATCCAGACGCGCAGCAAGATCGCCGGAATTTATTTGATCTGACCATCGGTATAACGCTGCTAATGGTGATAACGAATTCTTCTGGATCAAAATATAAACTGAAATTAGACTGGCAAGTGAGAGGATAAAGAGTAAGAGAATAACCAGGCTTAAACCATTATATGTGCTGTTCTGGCTAATCCAGAGGCTGATACCGCTTAATACACTTAGCGATACAGCGAGCACCAATAAGGGTATAAATGCTTTGCATCGCCATATTTTTGGAGTTTCAGGTCTATTGGGTTGCGTATCTTCGGTCATTTAATGTTAATAGCGATTCTTTAATGATAATTAAACACTTAGTGTATCAGGTTTCTCAATCAGGATATTCAGATATATTCCGCAGCAGGGCTGTAACATATTGATTTGTCAGGGCTTTGGAGCATAATTGGGGTCGTTGGGATTTTTGAAAATAAAATCTTTGTTTCCGTCATCCAGTTCCACGTAGTCAATTTCCATCATATTGAGCAAATCAAAACTGGTTGGGGCAATAACAATATCGATACCTTCTGAGCTAAAATGTAAATCTTGATCATGCTCTACATCGGCAAATCCGACTGCATACTGGAAGCTACCATCGGCATTGCGCTGGCAAGCGACTCGTAGCGGCATACCCTGAGACTGATTTTGTTGAGCTGAAATTTGAATTTGTGCCGCGGCCTCTTTAGTTAGTGTAATCATATTTTTCGTACCTCGTTGTTCTTGCATTGGTGCATGAAATTAACAAATTGTTCTACCCATGGACTTTGTCTGCTGTTTATCAAGTGGGCATAACAAGCTATTGTATTTTTATAGATAATTCCATCGTGTACGCCATCAATCCCTGATCCACGCTTAACTTTGTAGGCGTACTGGTAGCTGTCAGAAAGTGTTTCGACTGACGAGTAATGGAATTCATGCGCACTAATTTGTTGCTTGCTAATGGTCCACAGTTGTTTGTTTGTATGTTCAAGCTGGATGTAACCTCGGCCTTGTGGTTTTTTGTGCATTTTTATCTGAGCTGAGATGGCGCCCACCATTTTGAAAGTCTGATCTTTCCAGCTAATAGACTCGGATAAATACATTAAACCTCCGCACTCGGCATAACAGGGCAAGCCGTTATTTATTGCGATTTTTACGTTATTGCGCATAGTCTTATTTTTTTCAAGCGCCTGCATCTGTGTTTCAGGGAAGCCACCTCCGATAAATAATCCATCCAGTTCAGGCAATTCATTATCGGTTAATAGATTGATGTTAATTATTTCTACGCCAAGTTGTTTGAATCGGTATAAATCATCAGGGTAGTAAAAGCCAAAAGCTGAATCGGTCGCGATACCAAGTTTCAGGGTGGGCGTAGAAAGTGGTATTTCAGCTTGAACGGACGGGTTAACTTTATGGGAAAGTTCTTTTGCTCCTGAAGCTATATTTATTATGGTATCAATATCGACTTGTTCTGCTATGAGCTTTCCAAGTTGATTGATTTGTTTGCTGGCAATGTCACTCTCATTAGATGGCATTAGCCCTAAATGCCGTTCTTTTATCTCTAATTCTGTTTTCCTGTGTACGGCTCCAATTACCGATATATCGGTGTAATATTCGATAACAGAACGTAATTTAGTTTCATGGCGACTGCCACCAAGTTGGTTTAATACTACGCCGGCAATCTTTACATCGGGGTCAAAATTTTGGTATCCAAGAATTAGCGGAGCGATACCACGAGTCATGCCGCGGGCATCAATGACTAAAATGACTGGTGAGTGAAGTAGTTTGGCGAGCGCAGCATTAGAATTTTTACCATCAAGATCCAGGCCGTCGTATAAACCTTTATTGCCTTCAATAAGGCTTATGTCTGCACCCCGGTTGTAGAATTGGAACTTATCGATAATTTCGGAATGCTGCATTGTATAGAAATCAAGATTATAGCAGTCGCGCTCGGCGGCAGCGCTTAGCCACTTAGGGTCGATATAATCAGGACCTTTTTTAAATGGCTGAACGACCTTTCCTCGATCAGTTAACGCTCGACATAAGCCAATCGAGACGGTTGTTTTGCCAGATGATTTGTGTGCGGCTGATATGAATATGTGCGACATGAATCGCATACACCTGAATTAAACCTGGAAAATTTTCCAGGTGTGAAAATTTTCTCGAGAGAGAGAGTTTTTAAGCAGAGTGGTGCGGATCAACATCTTTATCCGCCAGGCTTTCAGGTAAAATACGTAGTACATTCATGGCGAACACCACCAGAAATAACATAATCCCGATTCCAGCAAGGCCCAATAGAACTTCATAGATGGTTGGAGAGTAGGTTGCAATACCTCCATCATTAATAATACTTTCGACTTTCTTGCCAGGAAACATGTCCATAGGGTAAGCCTGACCACCAATGATGGTAACGTACATCTGTGATAACCCGCCAATTACCACCATGCTGGCTGCAAGCATAAGCGCAAAACGTGCCTTTATTTTTGGATAGTACACGATGACCAAAGGAAGTATGCCACCAATTAGTATTTGACCAATCCAGAATGCATTACTATAGCTGTTGTTGCCGAACAATAAAAAGGATTGAATGCCTTCACTTTTTGCAGCCGAATAAAAGTTTGTTAAATTAAATATTATAACGAAATATAACGAGGCTGCTACGAAGATGCCTAATAATGATTTCAATCGCTTAACCAATATCTCACCAAGTTCGCGGCCAGTCCAGACATAGGTTGGAATTAAAACAAGACTAAATATAGCCAGACCATAGGCGAATGAGAAAACTACAAACATAGGCGCTAATATAGCGGCGTCATAGGCCTCTCGGGCGACCAGGAAGCCGAAAATTAAGCCCGTACCCGTTGTTAACGCTAACCGCCAGACAAAGGCAAAGATACTGACCGCTTTAGCGTATTTTTTATATTGCGGTACGAGTGAGAACCATAGATAAACACCCACAATAACCATAAACCCGGAATAGAGAATAAAGTTCCAGCCAAATACCGACTGAGTCCAACGAGCAGGTTCTGAATTATATAGAAACTGGGTTAAAGGGACGTCCAGTAAATGCTCAGGATTACCCAGGTCGAGTATTAGAACTGCTAATCCACCTGCCAATATGGTCATTGACAAAACCATGGATAGCGGAGATAGCGGTTTATATATTGTACGTCCAAAAACGGAGGCGATTGAAGCAATATTTAACGCACCCGAAGCGGCAACGATTAGGAATACCGCAAAGACGTGGGGCGTGCCCCAGACAATACGATTTGTCATGCCCGTTATATGGTGGCCTTCGCCATGCATCATTAATGCAGAAACGAGCCCAGCACCTATAATGGCTATTAAAATCGCCATTAAAGCGAAAAAGCCAGCACTGCGTCCTTCAAGTTCAGTAAATTGTATTGTTTTCATATTTTATTTAGTTTAAGTTTTGGTATCGAACACCAGTATTCAAACCCAGATCAGCTCGGATTTGCACACCACCATATTCTTTTAAGCGTTTAGTGATTTCGCTGTTTGGATCTTTCAAGTCACCAAACCACATAGCTTTATGTCCTTCTGCATTGCACGCTTCAACACAAGCAGGATTTCGTGGACCATTAGGATCATCTATTCGATGTACGCATAATGTACAACTTTCTACCGTGCCTTGACCACGAGGATATATCTGCTCAGTGGTAGGCTCATGTATGAAGGAACGAGCACCGTATGGACAAGCCATCATACAGTAACGGCAGCCAATGCAGGCGTGCTTGTCAACCAGCACCACACCATCAGCGCGTTTCATCGATGCATTGGTTGGACAAACATCTACACAGGGAGGCTTGGCGCAGTGTTGGCACATTAACGGAATGGTTTGTACTTTTTGAGTTTGTTTGTCGGTTAATTTAACTTTTCGAATCCACTGCGGATCGGTTTCAGGATTTCCACTACCGGTAACACCATTTTCTTCGTGGCATGCGGTGACACAGGTGTTGCAGCCCGTACTACATTTGTTAGCATCAATAAGTAAACCCCAGCGGTTTTTATCGGAAGCAGGCTGGTCGGCAGATTTTGCCTGGGCAACTGAATTTAAAATCACTCCAGAGGTCAGGGTCATTCCGGCTATAGCTGTTGATTGCGCTAGAAAACTGCGACGGTACTGGTCTACTTTGCTTTCTTTGACTTGACTCATTGTTGACCTTCCTTTTCAGTCGCCAACAGTTCTAGCATTTCCTGATTTAAGTCTTGAGTAGCAAATTTATGTTGCTTGAATACCTGTGAGGATATTTTATGTCGGTACTGAGTGTTTGCAGGTTTATCGTTATGACATTTGAAGCAATCAATTTGTACAGCCGTATATACATGACAACTGCTACAAAAGTGTTCTTTATCCTTGGCACTGGCAACCTTACCGTCTTCCGCTGGCGCGTTATGACAATTGATGCACTCTTTCAGGCTGTGTTGTTTGGTGCGTATGCCTTTGCGTAACGTATCATCACGCTGATGTAAAATAAAGTCCATGTGACTTTGACGCATAACTTCGACAGGTTCAACACATTTGGTTTTGTCGTCATAGTTTTCCTTTGCTTTTGGAAGCGCAGGCAGAAGTGAATCTGCATACGCGGCTAAAGGAAAGAATGCAATGACAGCAAAAACGAATATAATTTTTCTAAGCAACACGTAAGCTACCTCGGTTATCCATCCATTGCCATGTCAATGTAGCCGGTAGGACATACATCAGCACATATATGACAGCCAATACATTTCGCATAGTCAGTATCAACATAGCGACCCATCGTGGCATCAGTTTTCTTAACTCGGAAGACGGCGTCTTGCGGGCAATAAATCACACAGTTATCACATTCAAAGCACATGCCGCAGCTCATGCAGCGTTCGGATTCTTCAACAGCCTGTTCTTCCGATAGACCTTTCATGCGCTCTTTAAAGTGCCCCAGAACTTCTTCTGAATCGGGTACTTCTTCAGAACGTCTAATTCTATCAGTATGATTAAAGTGACCCAGGAATAATTCATCAGAGGCGATGATTTCAAAGGCGGAACGATCTTCGTAATTATGTACAGCCCATTTACCACCGTCAGTACCACGATATTCGTCAGTAACCTCTTTGTTGAACGCGATGGGTTCAAGGCCGGATTCACGAAGTTTGTTTAAAAGATTAAAGTGATGTTTATCAACTTTCGGACGTTTGTGTAAGTCTTCATTGCTGAAGTAATGCTCAATACTTTCTACAGCAACAGAGGCCTGACCAATAGCCGTTGTTAAAAGGTGAGGGCGGACAATATCGCCAGCTACAAAGTGACCTTCTTTACCTGGTACCTGGTAGTGTTGATCAGCGTCAATAAAACCTTTTTCATTTGCGATTCCATCAATGCCGGTCATGTCGCCGCCCTGACCAATCGCTGAAACAATCAAATCTGCTTCAATATCAAACTCAGTTCCTTTCTTAATGGTTTTGCAATCATCTTCAAGTTCAGCAACTCTAAGTGCTTTTGCAAGACCATTTTCATCCAGTATTACTTCGACAGGAGTGATTTGACCGCGAATTTTTACACCTTCACGTAAGGCGTCGCGAATTTCATGTTCTGCCGCATTCATTTTTTCGATAGCGGAACGTGAAATCAGGGTAACATCAGCACCTAATTTAGTCGCTGATGAAGCTACGTCATGAGCAGTGTGACCAAGCACAACATTTTCTGGACGATCTTTTTCGTTAATATTGGTTATGTGACCAAGGCGGCGTGCAACAGATACCACGTCGATCGAGGTATCACCACCGCCAACAACAACTACTTTTTCAGAAACCAGTTTTAAACGACCATCGTTGAACGCTTCAAGGAAATCAACACCGGTCAAACAGTTTTGAGCTTTGTCGGCATTTGGAACAGGAAGTTGGCGACCTTTCTTGGCGCCTATGGCCCAAAGGATTGCGTCATGTGATTTTTCAACTTCATCCATGCTGATATCCTTACCAACACGAGTGTTCAGTTTAACGTCGATACCACCCATATTAATAATACGATCCATTTCTCCATTCAATACATCGCGAGGAGTACGATATCCGGGGATACCATATTTCATCATGCCGCCCAACTCAGAATGGTCATCATAGATAGTACATTCATGACCTTTACGACGAAGTTGATACGCTGCGGCCAGGCCGGCAGGTCCACCACCGATAATTGCGACTTTCTTGCCTGAATTTTTTTCTGCAACATCAAAGGTGAATTTAGCTTCTAGCGCAGAGTCACCAATATACTGTTCTACGGCATTAATACCAACATAATCTTCAACTTCGTTTCGGTTACAACCATCTTCACATGGAGCAGGGCATACACGACCCATGATAGAAGGGAAAGGGTTAGCATCGGTTGAACGACGGAATGCGTATTCTTGCATAGTCATATCGCCAGATGGCTTTTCAATGCCACGAACGATATCCAGCCAGCCACGAATGTCTTCACCTGAGGGGCAGCTACCCTGGCAAGGTGGGGTACGATTAACATAGGTTGGGCATTTATACGATTCATCACCATCAAAAACTTGAGCCGTCATTGAATCCCATTTGTCATCGCCGTCTTCATACATGCGAAACGTGAGCTTGTTGTCTTTCATATCATCACGTGATGTAGCCATACTTCTATCTCCTGTGCTTGCCGTTAGCCCGGATAAAAATCCGTGTCTAAAAAATATTAGTTTTCGTCAGTTGCAGAATCGTCTGCGTCTTTGTTTTCGTTAACGCCTTTAGTCAAAATAAGAGCGCTTGATACCAGTTGATGCACACTGACTATTTGATCCATAGTAAAGCCGTAGTAGGGCAATACTTTCGTAAATTGGCTCTTGCAAATGGCGCATATTGCGGCCATATGGGTAATGCCATGTTCTTCAGTCGCATTCTTTAATGCCTGCATTCTTGGCATCGCGCCTTTAACGCGTATTTCAATTAAATCGTCTGTCAGTAGTCCGCCGCCACCGCCACAACAATAGGTGCCTTCACCAATGGTGTCTGGGGCCATGTCGTAAAAGTTATTACAAACCGCCTTAATGACGGCGCGAGGAATCTTGAATTGACCGCCGGGTTCGGGCCCCATGCGTGAGGCACGTGCCACGTTACATGAATCATGGAAGGTCAGGGTCATGTGATCATTTTCTGACGTATCAAATTTTAACTTGTTCTCTTGAATCAAGTTATAAATAAATTCACAAATATGTTGTGG
>QILH01000037.1 GCA_003233255.1 Gammaproteobacteria bacterium
GTGCTGAAGCTCAGGCCATGGGTTTCAATTCAATTAATGTTGATACCATGTTCTGGTCGCTGACCCTGGGTCTGGCGTTTTTATGGCTGTTCCGCAAAGTAGCGAAAAAGGCCAGTGCCGACGTTCCATCTGGATTACAAAATTTTGTCGAATGGGTCTGTGAGTTTATCGATACCTCCGTACGCGGGTCGTTCACCGCCAAAAATGACCTTGTAGCACCGATGGCACTGACCATCTTTATCTGGGTCTTCTTAATGAACTTCATGGATTTAATTCCGGTCGACTGGTTGCCTTCGCTCGCGGCCCTGGCTGGCAAAACCTTTTTTGGCGTCGATCCACATCATGTTTATTTCAAGGTAGTTCCATCGACCGATCCAAACGCCACTTTCGGTATGTCGTTTGCGGTGTTTGCTTTAATGATTTTCTATAGTATAAAAATGAAAGGTTTTGGTGGTTTTACCGCTGAACTGACCATGCATCCGTTCAGTTCTAAAAACGTCATCTTGCAGTACCTCATTTTTGTTCCAATTAATTTTATCCTGGAATTCGTATCGCTGTTGGCGAAACCGCTTTCTTTATCACTGCGTCTTTATGGAAACATGTACGCCGGTGAGATGATCTTTATTTTGATTGCGCTGTTGTTTGGTCTTGCTGAGTCAGGAACCTTTTTAGGTTGGTTTGGCGCAATCGCAGGCGGCTTCATGCAACTGGGTTGGGCGATATTCCATATCCTGATTATTACCTTGCAGGCGTTCATCTTTATGACGTTGGCGATTGTATACATGGATATGGCGCATCAGGTCGACGAAGCACATTAAACAGATTTTTAATTTTTAGAATTTTGAAATAGGAGAAAACAATGAACGAAGTACAAGCAACCTTATTTATTGCTGGCGCTTTAATGATGGGTCTGGGCGCACTTGGTGCCGCGATTGGTATTGGTGTATTAGGTGGCCGTTTCCTTGAAGGTGCTGCTCGCCAACCTGAATTGATTCCATTACTACGTACACAGTTCTTCATCATGATGGGTCTGACTGACGCGGTTCCAATGATTGCAGTAGGTATTGCCTTCTACGTAATCTTCGCGGTTGCACCTGGTGCTGGTGTGGCGGGATAGATTCGCCAAATATAATTGACGATAGATTAGGAATAAGCGTATGAATTTTAACTACACGCTCATCGGACAAAGCATAACCTTCTTTTTCTTTATCTGGTTTTGCATGAGATATGTCTGGCCACCGATCATGAATGCCTTGCATGAACGTAAGACAAAGATTGCGGATGGTCTGGCAGCAGCAGAAAAAGGCCAACATGAAGAAGAGCTGGCAAAAAATCGTGCCGTTGAAATCTTGAAAGAAGCCAAAGTTCAGGCAGGTGACGTAATTCGCCAGGCCGAGAAACGTGCCAGTGAGATCGTAGAGGCAGCGGCAAACGATGCCAAGGCTGAAGGTGATCGTTTAGTGCATGCCGCGCAGGCCGAGATCGATCAGAACATCACTCGTGCACGTGAAGAGTTACGTGGCCAGGTGGTAACGCTTGCCGTTGCTGGTGCGAGTAAGGTGCTGAAAAAAGAGATCGACGAGAAGGCCAACGAAGGCCTGCTCAAAGATCTGGCTGCACAGCTTTAAGGGATAACAGGACATGGCAGAAAAAAGTACTATTGCTCGCCCTTACGCCTTGGCGGCCTTTGGCCTGGCGCAGGAACAAAACGATCTGGCTAAGTGGTCTGACATGCTGGGCTTTGCCGCAGTCGCGGTGGCCGATGAGGTTATGCAGGATTACATATCCAATCCAAAGGTCGACATAGAGACTATGTCGCGTCTGATGATTGAGGTCTGTGGTGATCAGCTAAACGACATGGGCAAGAACTTTATAAAAGTTCTGGTCGAAAATAAACGTCTGGATGTGCTATTCGAGATCGTGACCTTGTATAACCAACATCGTGCCGATGCGGAAAAGACCATCGAGGCGGAAGTGATCTCCGCCTTCCCGCTTAGCGACGCACAGCAAAGCAGTTTGCAGGCCGGTTTAAAAAAACGACTGGGTCGCGAAGTAAGTCTGGTGTCAAAGGTCGATGAAAATCTTCTCGGTGGTGCCATCGTGCGTGCCGGTGATCTGGTGATTGATGGATCGGTTAGCGGTCAGCTCGATAAGTTAGCGACGGCCTTATTACATTAATGAATTTATTAGCAAGGCGAAGCAAGCTGCTCGCTTTGAAACAGTATTTAAAATTTAGAGGATATAACCATGCAACTTAACCCTTCAGAAATTAGCGAGCTGATCAAAAAGCGCGTTGAGAGTTTCGAAGTTGTTAGCGAAGCACGCAACGAAGGTACGGTGGTTTCATTGGCCGACGGCGTTGTTCGAATTCACGGACTGGCCGATGTCATGTACGGTGAAATGATCGAGTTCCCCGGCAATACCTTTGGTATGGCTTTGAACCTTGAACAAGACTCGGTGGGTGCGGTGGTACTTGGTGAGTATGAGCACATCACGGAAGGCGACAAAGTACAATGTACCGGTCGTATTCTTGAAGTGCCCACTGGGCCTGAATTACTGGGTCGCGTGGTAAACTCATTAGGCCAGCCGATTGACGGCAAGGGCGCGATTGATTCAAAACAATCTGCACCGATTGAAAAGATTGCTCCGGGCGTTATCGCACGTAAATCCGTTGATGAGCCGGTGCAAACGGGTCTGAAGTCCATTGACTCGATGGTACCGATTGGTCGTGGCCAACGTGAACTGATCATTGGTGATCGCCAGACCGGTAAAACCGCGGTGGCGATCGATGCCATCATCAATCAGATTGGTACCGGTGTTAAATGTATCTACGTGGCGATTGGTCAGAAGGCCTCTTCGGTTGCGTCCGTTGTACGTAAGCTGGAAGAATTCGGCGCGATGGAACATACCATTGTCGTTGCCGCTAATGCCGCGGATTCCGCTGCGATGCAATACATTGCCCCATACGCAGGTTGTGCAATGGGTGAATACTTCCGTGACCGCGGTGAAAATGCGTTGATTATCTATGATGATTTAACCAAACAGGCCTGGGCTTATCGTCAGGTATCTTTATTGCTTCGTCGTCCGCCTGGTCGTGAAGCCTATCCCGGTGACGTATTCTATTTACATTCACGTTTATTAGAACGTGCGGCACGCATCAATGCCAACGAAGTTGAAAAATTAACCAACGGCAAAGTGAAAGGTAAGACCGGTTCGTTAACCGCGTTACCGATCATCGAAACTCAGGCCGGTGACGTATCGGCCTTCGTACCGACCAACGTAATCTCGATTACCGATGGCCAGATCTTCCTGGAGTCTGATTTATTTAATGCCGGTATTCGGCCTGCAATTAACGCCGGTCTGTCAGTATCGCGTGTTGGTGGTGCGGCACAAACTAAAATTATTAAAAAACTTGGCGGTGGTATTCGTTTAGCCCTCGCGCAATATCGTGAACTCGCGGCCTTTGCTCAGTTTGCTTCTGATTTAGATGAAGCAACCCGTAAACAGATCGACCGGGGTCAGCGCGTGACCGAATTAATGAAACAGGCCCAGTACAAACCGATGGGCGTGGCCGAGCAGGCGTTTTCATTATTAGCCGCTAACGAAGGCTATCTGGATGATGTTGAAGTGACCAAAATTGTTGCCTTTGAAGACGCGATGCACGCGCACTTAAAATCAAACAACCAGGATCTGCTGGATTCAATCAATGCCGACGGTGATTTTAACGACGACATCGAAGCGAAAATGAAGGCCGCCATCGAAAGCTTTAAGAAAACAGGCACCTATTAATGGCCAGCGGTAAAGAGATACGCACCCAGATCAAGAGTATTCAGAATACTCAAAAGATCACCAAGGCGATGGAAATGGTGGCGGCGTCTAAAATGCGTAAGGCGCAGGATCGCATGCGTGCGTCTCGCCCCTATTCAGACAAGATGCGTCAGGTCATTCACCACCTGGCCTTTGCACATACGGAATATAAACATCCCTATTTGTTGCCGCGTGATGAAGTAAAGCGGGTGGGTTATATCATTATCTCAACCGACCGTGGTCTATGCGGTGGTTTAAACAATAATGCTTTTAAGGCCGCGCTGCTCAATATGAAAGAGTGGAGCGATAAAGACGTTGAGATTGATTACTGCACCGTTGGAACTAAAGCCTTAGCCTTTTTCAAACGCATGCAGGGCGATATCGTTTCGCAGGCGATCCATCTGGGTGATGCCCCTGCCATGAACGAATTAATTGGTACGGTTAAAGTGATGCTGGATGCCTATAACGATGGCAAAATAGATCGCTTATATGTTGTCTACAATAAATTTGTAAATACCATGACACAAGAGCCACAGGTTGATCAGTTATTACCGGTTTCTTCTATCAAAGAAGAAGATGAGCTAAAACATCACTGGGATTATATTTATGAGCCCGATGCCAAAGTCGTACTGGACGGATTGTTAATACGGTACATTGAGTCATTAGTCTATCAGGGCGTTATTGAAAATGTGGCGTGTGAAATGGCGGCAAGAATGATCGCAATGAAGGCGGCATCGGATAATGCCGGGGATCTGATTGATAACCTGCAACTTGTGTACAACAAGGCGCGCCAGGCGGCGATTACTCAGGAAATTTCAGAGATTGTCAGTGGTGCTGCAGCGGTATAAATAATTTATATTTTGTCGTCATACCCGCGGGACACTTTTCCCGCAGAGGTGGGAATCCGGGGTAGAAATGGATTTCCCTCTCCAGGGGGAATGGCGAGCAAGAAACGAATACCGTCATACCTGCGGGTATGACGAAGTAAAGAATACGGTCAAGCCTGCCACCGCAGGAATGACAAACGAAAGAATTTAAAATTTAAGATTAAGAGGAACGGCAAAATGAGTGCTGGACAAATCGTACAAATCATCGGCGCAGTCATCGATGTGGAATTCCCACGTGATGCCATGCCAAAGATTTTTGATGCACTAAAGGTTGAGGAAGCAGATTTAACCCTGGAAGTGCAGCAACAATTAGGTGACGGCGTCGTGCGTACTATCGCGATGGGTTCAACGGACGGACTAAAACGTCAGTTACCTGTGAACAATACTGGTGCACCGATTAATGTACCCGTTGGTCAAAAAACCCTGGGTCGCATAATGGATGTACTTGGTCGTCCAGTAGATGATGCTGGCCCTATTGGCGAAGAAAAGACTATGCCGATTCACCGTAAGCCACCGGCTTATGATGAGCAGGCATCTTCACTGGAGATCCTTGAAACCGGTATTAAAGTGGTTGATCTGATCATGCCGATTGCCAAGGGCGGTAAGATTGGTCTGTTCGGCGGTGCCGGTGTTGGTAAAACCGTAACGCTAATGGAATTAATTAACAACATCGCCGTGCAGCAGGAAGGTCTATCAGTGTTCGCGGGTGTGGGTGAACGAACTCGTGAAGGTAATGACTTTTACTACGAAATGAAAGAAGCCGGCGTACTCAATAAAGTAGCAATGGTGTACGGTCAGATGAATGAGCCTCCCGGTAACCGTCTTCGCGTCGCGTTGTCCGGTTTGACCATGGCGGAACATTTCCGTGATGAGGGTCGTGACATCCTGATGTTTATCGATAACATCTATCGTTACACCCTGGCTGGTACCGAAGTCTCTGCACTGTTAGGTCGAATGCCTTCCGCGGTAGGTTACCAGCCAACACTTGCGTTAGAAATGGGTTTACTGCAGGAGCGTATTACCTCGACAAAAACAGGCTCAATCACCTCGTTCCAGGCCGTTTACGTACCTGCGGATGATTTGACGGATCCCTCACCTGCGACCACCTTTGCTCACCTGGATGCGACATTAGTATTGTCACGTCAGGTTGCCGAGCTGGGTATTTACCCGGCGGTGGATCCACTGGATTCAAACTCACGTCAGCTTGACCCACATATTATTGGTGAAGAGCACTACAACGTGGCGCGTGCGGTACAGGGTAACCTGCAAAAGTATAAAGAGTTAAAAGATATTATCGCGATCCTGGGTATGGACGAATTATCAGAAGAAGATAAACAGGTTGTCTCCCGTGCACGTAAGATTCAACGTTTCTTATCGCAACCGTTTGCGGTGGCCGAAGTTTTCACCGGCACACCCGGTAAATACGTGGCACTAAAAGATACCATTTCCGCATTTAAAGGGATTGTTGAAGGTGAGTATGATCATTTACCTGAACAGGCGTTCTACATGGTCGGCACCATCGACGAAGCGGTAGAAAAAGCGAAGACTCTGTAAGTAGTAAGTTACGAACGGTAGAAGAAATTCTGCCGTTGTGTTCCCTTTAGCATGGGAACCCGGAAAATAGGAATTTAATATGGCTATGACCATGCATCTTGACATCGTTAGTGCTGAGCACGAACTCTACTCCGGCCTTGCCGAAGTAGTGGTTGCACCTGCCGTTGGTGGTGAAGTCGGTATCTACCCGCGTCACACACAATTGATTTCTCCACTTAAACCTGGTGAAGTACGTATCACCAAACAAGGTGGTGAAGAAGAGTCGATCTACGTCAGCGGTGGCATTTTAGAAGTGCAACCCGGTACCGTAACCATTCTTTCGGATACCGCCGTGCGGGCCAGTGACCTTGACGAAGCCGCCGCGATGGAAGCCAAAAAACGTGCGGAGCAGGCGCTTGAAGACAAGTCCAGCGACATGAGCGAGGCCGATGCGCTGGCCGCAATCGCCCAGGCCGCCGCGCAGATTGAGCTGATCAAAAAGATTAAAAAGAAAGCTTAATAAAACACAGTAATGCTGGAAGTTATTCCAGGATCAATAAGAAGGCCGCTTTTGCGGCCTTCTTGCCTTAGGTCGAACTTCGTAAAATCAAGTTAACTTATTGTTTTTAAGTACATTATTTTATAAATAAGCTCAATTTAGAGGCTTAGAGAGGGTATTTTGATGTCAATATGGCATGTTTAAGGAGAGCCAGATTAGAAACTGAAGGCAGCGTTAATATGTGCTTGCTAGAAAAAAGCTAATTAAAACCAGCCAACTACCGATATTTATCCTACTAGCTAAAAACAAAGCGGATAAAGACAGGGAAAATAGAATGGTTTTGGTCGAAAATTTACTAGATACCAAGGGCAAAACGGTCTGGCAGATCAACCCTGAGGCCTCGGTGTATGCTGCGATCAAGTTAATGGACGAAAAAGGCATTGGTGCGTTGGCGGTAACGTCGCAGGATAAACTGGTGGGCATAATTTCTGAGCGTGATTATGCACGTAAAGTGATCCTAAAAGGTCAGACTTCACAGGGAACCCGAGTCGAAGACATTATGACCAAAGAGGTGTTGTATACCTTTCCACAACAAAAAATTGAGGATTGCATGGTGGTGATGACTCAACATCACATTCGTCATATGCCCGTGATTGAAGATAAAAAACTGGTCGGCGTGATTACCCTGGGTGATGTGGTCAAGGCGATTATCGACGATCAAAAAATTAAGATCGATCACCTGGAACAAACCATCAGTTGGGGTGAATCCTACTAAATAAAAGAATTAGTAAATTGTCTGTTTAACTCATTAAACTTAACCATATTGTTATGGCTTGCTTAAGATCAGGGAAATTTATTCAGGATTAGCAGGTGTCGGCTCTTGATGCTGACCGTTAAATTTTGAATTAGGTCTGAAGTATCTTCTTCAGTATACCGACGGTAAAATAATTGATTGAGTGGCTCCATTAGTTTTGTTTTAATCGGTGTGGTTGTAAAATGTTCAAGCCATGCTTGTGGGCTAAGATTTTCATTCCTCCCTTCTGCCTGCGAAATCAATTTTAGTGCCCTGCGTATTGATTGTGGATTTTTAGAATCGTATAACTGTTGCAGTGCAAGTTTATAGTATCGATAGCGTCTGAACTGAAAACTAATATAATGATAAAGTTTTACCAGTACAAAAAAACTAACCATTGTGACAAGCAGGGTAAGAAACACGGCTAGCCATATGTTGAGTGATAACAGGCGTGGTAAGCGATATTGAGTGGCCTGCAAGGTGCCAGTTTCCGGATCAAAATTTAATACTCGAATCGGATCGAGTGAATGAACGCCCTGCGCAACTGGTTTTAAAGGTACTGAGTAATCTATGACGGTATTGATTCCAGAACTGTTTTTAATCTGTTGTTTATTACGTGTCTCAGGATAAGTTTGAATCGAGTCGGTGCTATTGAGTTGATGCGCGAGATCAGGAAGCGTCGAGGGCAGCACCTGTTTGCCCTTTAAGCTCACAGTAGTACTGGTTAAGCGATCAGTCAGCCTAAACTGATAAGTTTTCCCAGTCTTGAGGGCTAGCGCGCCGACTGGAACGGTGGCGGGTAAATACAACGGCAATGCCTTTACGGTCAGTTTGAGTGGTGGTGGATAGAAATGATGCGTGGTGGTACCGTCACGTTTCAGGATTAAAGGCGGTAAGTTAAGCTGTTGTGTGCCTGGTTTGAGGTTAAAAATTGCATAACCTGTTTTATATAGAAATATCGGTTTACCCTCAGATTTTTGGTGGACTGCTGCGAGGCTATATCCTATGTCAT
>QILH01000024.1 GCA_003233255.1 Gammaproteobacteria bacterium
CACCACCAAAGGCCTCAAGTAAAAGTGTTTCACCGCGCTTAATACAATTGGTTCTAACCGCCACATCAAGAGCCAAAGGAATAGAAGCAGCGGAAGTATTACCATGATCGTGTACAGTAACAATCACATTATCCATCCCCATTTTTAACTTTTTTGCGGTTGCCTGAATAATGCGAATATTTGCCTGATGTGGAACCAGCCAGTCAATATCCGATTTTTGCATATTGTTTTTTGCTAGCGTCTCGTCGACAATTCTGCCAAGGGTGTTGACCGCCATCTTAAAAACTTCGTTACCCAGCATAACCACTTTAGCTTCACCCTGCATCATTAGCTCAGGATGTTCCGATATGCCTGCAGGTACTGTTAACAAATCTTTATAACTACCGTCTGCGTGTAAATGGGTGGATAAAATTCCAGGCTCTTCGCTCTCTTGCAAGATTACTGCTCCAGCACCATCACCAAATAAAACACAGGTAGAACGATCCTTCCAGTTTATAATGCGCGACAAAGTTTCGGCGCCTACTATCAGGGCCGTTTTTGCTTCACCCGTTTTAATAAATTTTTCTGCTACCGATAACGCATACACAAATCCGGTACACACGGCCTGCACATCAAACGCTGCGCAACCATGGATATCGAGCCGTTCCTGAAGTAGACACGCTGTACTGGGGAAAATCCGATCGGGTGTGGTGGTGGCGACCACGATTAAATCTATATCGGTAGCATTAATACCTGCAGCCTCAATAGCTGCGCGTGATGCCTGCTCGGCTAAATCACAGGTGGTTTGATTGTCTTCAGCAATATGACGTTTTTTTATACCGGTACGATTGGTGATCCACTCGTCGGTTGTATCTACCATTTTTTCCAGATCATGATTGGTTAATACTTTTTCAGGCAAGTAAGAACCTGTACCGGTAATGCGTGCGTAACTCAATTATCTTCCTTTGCCTGGTCTAGCTGACCTTCTAATTCTGTTCTAATCATGTTTGGAACATCTTTAATTACTTCTTGTCTTGCTTCGAGGATAGCTTTACCAAACGCATAGTCATCAGCACCGCCATGGCTTTTAACCACAATACCATTTAGTCCTAGTAAACTTGCACCATTGTAAGAACGTGGGTCAAGACGCTTACCAAAGGCTTTTAGCACTGGCATCGATATCATCGCAATCAACTTGGTGAACATGTTACGTTTGAATTCTGCTTTAAGATAACCTGCAAACATTTTGGCCACCCCTTCGCTGGCCTTCAACATTACATTGCCAATAAAACCATCACACACAACAACATCAGTCGGATTCATATAAATACCATCACCCTCAATGAATCCAACATAGTTAAGACTGCATGCCTTAAATAATCGTGCTGCTTCTTTAACACGTTCGTTACCCTTGATCTCTTCTTCACCAATATTCAGCAGACTCACTGTGGGATTGGGATTATCATCAACCGCACTGGTCAGAACTGATCCCATTACCGCAAATTCTAGAAGATGCTCTGCAGAAGAATCTATATTTGCGCCCAGATCCAGTACGTGGGTATGACCTGATATGGTCGGTAATGTAGTACAAATAGCCGGACGGTCGATGCCAGGCAAGGTTTTAAGTACAAATCTCGCCGTTGCCATCAAGGCACCGGTATTACCCGCGCTAACAGCCGCTTGTGCCAGGCCATCTTTGACCAGATTGATAGCTACGCGCATAGACGAATCTTTCTTTTTTCGCAAAGCGTGGGATGGTTTGTCATCCATTTCAACTGTTTGAGAAGCATGCTCGATTTGCAAACGTTCATTCACGTTGCCGTCGAGTGAAGTTAATTTGGTTTTCAGTAGCGTCTCATCGCCAACCAGTATTAATTTCAGATCCGGGTGGCGTTTTAAAATATGAACTGCAGCCGAAACTGTTACATCAGGCCCGTAGTCACCCCCCATAGCATCAAGTGCGATGACAATGAGGTTATTGTTGTTATTATCTGACATTAATTGTGTCTTTATATAAAGCACTACGGGACATGAATATCATGTCCCGCAGCAAATTATTAAGGTTATGGATTCCGATTATTCGTTGTTATCGGTTTCAATAACTTTACGACCACGGTAATACCCATCCGCACTTACATGATGACGCAAGTGCGTTTCACCAGAAGTAGGTTCAATAGAAAGTGTACGTTCAGATAAAGAATCATGAGAACGTCGCATTCCCCGTCTTGATGGGGTTACTTTACTTTTTTGCACTGCCATAATGTTGCCTCACTATGTAAAAATTAATCGTCTTTTTTAAGCCCAGCCAATATTGCAAAAGGATTGGGCTTCTCGTTTTCAATCTCGGGCGCTTTGTCGTTGGTTACATACTTTGCCGCTTCGCATTCATTTAACTTATGCATCGCGATAGTCGGTAACGCCAGCAGCAATTCGTCTTCAATAACATCATTCAGTTTTAGCGGTGTTGACTCCACTAAAAACGGTTCATGTTGAAGCGGTAAATTCGCCGATTCTTGTTCCGACCTCACCCAATTCAACTTAACCTCTAATGCAATCGGGTAGTCCATGCGCCCCATACAACGTTGGCAAATTAATGCCAAATCCGTTTTAAGCTGCCCCACAACCAGGGGCACACCAAATTCATCTATGTCGAAGTGTAACATAACCGCAACTTTTCCAGAATCTACTTCCAATAACAGACGTAACCTCTTGAATTGATTAAGTGGAATCTCCCCTTCAAGATGAGCCCCGGTTTCGCTTAACCGAAAAGGGTCGATTTCATGGGGCAATCGCACAGTATGCTTGGACATAGGCCGCGAATTCTAACGATCCGCCTGATCCCTGTCAAAAATATGTAGTGATTTATGGGTATTTCCATCCTTTTGATTACACTTGACATAGCCCCCACCCCATTAGGCAAAATAGACCCTGAAGGGAGCCCGAATGATAAAAAAGATACTGATTGCGAATCGAGGTGAAATTGCAGTTCGAATCGTGCGCGCCTGTGCCGAAATGGGCATTAAATCGGTCGCGGTGTATGCCGAGCCGGATCGCTACGCGTTGCACGTCAAAAAAGCCGACGAGGCTTACAGCCTGGGCCCCGACACGGTGGCGGGTTACCTCAACGCGCACCGCCTGGTCAATATGGCCAAGGCCGCGGGCTGTGACGCCCTGCATCCCGGTTATGGCTTTCTGTCCGAGAATCCGGAACTGGCTGAAATCTGTGAGCGGCGTGGTATCTATTTTATTGGCCCGACCCCTGAGGTCATTCGTAAAATGGGCGACAAAACCCAGGCCAGAAAGGCCATGGTGGCCGCCGGTATTCCCGTCACTCCTGGCAGCGATGATAATTTAGCCGATCTGGATGAAGCCCTTAAGGTTGCGGATGAGGTGGGTTACCCGATCATGCTCAAGGCCACCTCAGGGGGTGGGGGGCGTGGTATTCGACGTTGTAGCTCAGCCGAAGAATTACGCCGCAACTATGATCGCGTGATCTCTGAGGCCACCAAGGCCTTTGGCCAATCCGAAGTCTTTATTGAAAAATTCATCGCCAATCCGCGTCACATTGAGGTGCAAATACTCGCGGACAAATACGGGAATACCATTAGCCTGTTTGAACGCGATTGTTCTATCCAGCGCCGACACCAGAAACTAATCGAAATCGCCCCCTCGCCACAGCTATCTGAACAACAACGGCAAATGCTGGGTAAACTCGCCGTGAGCGCATCCAAAGCCGTCGGCTATAGCAACGCTGGAACCGTTGAGTTCTTACTCGATGAGAATGAACATTTTTATTTCATGGAAATGAATACTCGCTTACAGGTCGAGCACCCGATCACCGAGGTGATTACCGGCATCGACATCGTGCAGGAACAAATTCGCATCGCGTCGGGATTGAAACTGCAATACCAACAGGACGACATTCAGAAACGCGGTTACGCCATTGAGTTTCGTATCAACGCGGAAGATCCTAAAAATGATTTCCTGCCCAGCTTTGGCAAAATTACTCGTTATTTTGCTGCCGGTGGACCGGGGGTGCGAACCGATGGCGCAATCTATTCGGGATACACCATCCCGCCCTACTATGATTCAATGTGCGCAAAACTCATTGTCTGGGCGCTGGACTGGGATGCTGTACTGGATCGGGCCGCACGTGCACTCAATGACATTACCGTCGCCGGAGTAAAAACAACCATCCCGTATCAATTAGAAATTTTAAAGACCGCCGAATTTCAGGCCGGGAAATTTAATACTGGATTCATTGAAGACCACCCTGAACTGGTTAATTATTCGGTACGTATCTCAAATCGTGAACTCGCTGCGGCAATCGGTGCGGCCGTGGCCGCCAGTATGGGCTTATAGTAAGAAGAGAATATTATGACAAAAATAAACATTACGGACACCATTTTGCGGGATGCACATCAATCCTTGATTGCGACACGTATGCGCACAGAAGACATGTTGCCAATCTGTGAAAAACTGGATCAGGTCGGTTACTGGTCACTCGAGGCCTGGGGAGGTGCCACTTTTGATGCGTGTATCCGTTTTTTAAAAGAAGACCCGTGGGAACGATTACGAAAATTAAAAGAAGCTTTGCCGAATACACCTTTACAAATGTTATTGCGTGGCCAAAACTTGTTAGGTTATCGCCATTATGCCGATGATGTAGTGAAAAACTTTGTTGCAAAAACCGCCGATAACGGCATGGATGTGTTTCGTATCTTTGATGCCCTGAACGATCTGCGCAACCTGCGCATTTCCATTGAAGCGGTTAAGGAATCGAATAAACATGCACAAGGGGCGATCTGTTACACCACCAGCCCGGTGCATGGCATAAAACAGTTTGTGCAAATGGGCAAACAAATGCAGGAGATGGGTTGTGATAGCGTGGTCATCAAGGATATGGCTGGCTTGCTTACCCCTCATGTTACGGGCGAACTGGTTTCAGAACTGGTGAATAATTTATCCGTCCCTGTCCATATTCATTCGCATGCCACGTCAGGTCTGGCCGACATGTGCCAGTTAAAGGCGATTGAAAATGGCGTCAGTGGAATTGATACCGCGATATCCTCCTTTGCTGGCGGCACCAGTCACCCGCCCACTGAAAGCATGGTTGCAGCACTAAGAGGTACCGAGTTTGATAGCAAGCTTGATCTTGAGCTACTGCAAACGATTGGGTTTTATTTTTACGATGTACGAAAAAAATATCACCAGTTCGAAAGCGAATACACAGGCGTCGATACCCGGGTGCAGGTAAACCAGGTGCCGGGTGGCATGATTTCAAACCTTGCTCACCAGTTAAAAGAACAGGATGCAATTAACCGTATGCAGGAAGTTCTAATCGAGATCCCAAAAGTACGTGCCGAGCTTGGCTACCCTCCCCTGGTCACGCCGACGTCTCAAATTGTCGGCACCCAGGCGGTAATGAATGTTATCGCTGGTGAACGTTACAAAACCATCACCAATGAAGTTAAGCTCTATTTGAAAGGCCGTTATGGCAAGGCACCAGGCAAAGTGGATGAAAACGTCCGCCGCCAGGCTATTGGTAATGAAGAAGTCATCGATGTGCGCCCCGCTGATTTACTGCCAGCCGAATACGCCAGATTAAAAAAAGAGATTGGTGGACTGGCATTAAATGACGAAGATGTTTTAACCTTCTTGATGTTTCCCGACATAGGTCGTGATTATTTACAACAACGCAAAGATGATAACCTCACGCCCGAAACACTCGATGCGTTTAATAACGATTCAAATGCGGCCTGCCTGGCGGCAACCGAGTTTAATGTTGCCATACATGGTGAGACCTATCATATTAAAATCAATGGCACCGGTTACCGCAACCAACCAAGTCGGCCCTACTACATAAGTATTGATGGTGTACCCGAAGAAATCATTGTTGAACCGCTTGATAGCATCACCCTGGGCCTGGAGACCAATGGTGTTTCTGCATCGAATAGTACCTTATCAGGCTCAAATGGACGACCGCAAGCTACCCAACCCGGTCATGTTACCACCTCCATGCCCGGCACGATCATTGAGGTAATCGTCGCTGAAGGCGATACCGTTCAGGCTGGCGATGCGGTTCTAATTACAGAGGCAATGAAAATGGAAACGGAAGTTCAGGCCCCCATCGCCGGCACCATTAAATCTATTTTAGTAAATAAAGGTGACACCGTAACGCCCGACGAAATGTTAATTGAAATCGCAGAATAAATGTTAAGGTAGTGACCCGGGATTCCAGTTATAATACACTCTCACAACTGGAACCAAAGAAAGCAACGCCTTACATGAACATGCAGCTAATCCTGGCATCAACCTCTCCTTTTCGCAGAGCCATTCTCGAAAAACTTAATATTCAGTTTGAAACTATTGCACCGCAGAATGTCGACGAAACACCGATGGCGGGTGAAATTCCCGAACAACTCGTCTCGCGCCTAGCCGAAGCCAAAGCCAAGGCGGTTGGTGAGTCATTATCGAATTCATTGGTGATCGGTTCCGATCAGGTTGCGGTGGTCGATGGTCAGATAGTCGGTAAGCCCCTTGAACATGAAAATGCAGTTAAGCAGCTTAAACGTGCCTCAGGGAAACGGGTTAGCTTTCTTACCGGCTTGTGTTTATATAATACGGAGTCAAAACGTGTTCAGGTTGAAGTTGTTCCCTTTAATGTAATATTTCGGCCGTTAACCGACAATCAAATTGAACATTATTTAAAGGTAGAACAGCCTTATAACTGTGCCGGTAGCTTTAAATCGGAAGGTATGGGAGTTGTATTGTTTGAACGCATGGAAGGAGACGATCCGAACACGTTAATCGGTTTACCGTTGATCAGGCTGGTTCGAATGTTAGAAAGTGAAGGTTTTACCATTCTCTAATCTAATTTAACTGAATTCGTTGCCCCCATGGTATCGGTTGTTTGCCTTTTACTAACCAGATAACCGGATAATATGGATCTAATTCAGGAAACTGGCCTTCGGCATCGGTAAAGTAAATTAATAAATCTGGAGTTCGATCCAGCGTTTCAATCCATTTGAATATGGGTCGAAAATCAGTCCCACCACCGCCTTTAATATCTTCGGGTAATCCAAATTCATCCCAGGGCTCATATGTCCATGGCCCCTGCTCTGCTAAACTAGCATCGCAGGCCTGCAACAAGATACGGGCACGCATCTGGCCTTTTATTGAATCAATCTCACTAACGAATTCTTTCATTTCAGTTTGAGATATAGAACCACTGGTATCCAGAGCAATCACCACATCAACCTGACTACTACGAAGACTGGGAAAAATGGCCGGATCTCCTCGCCGTGTTGACGGTCGCGTATAGCTATAATCATCGCGCGCTAATGAGGACATGTAACGAGCCAGTAACATGCGCCAGGGCAGTTGTGGTTGAATCAAAAAATCGACAAGCCGCGCCATGTCACCCGATAATTTGCCCGCTTGCATAGCCTGTTGAGCTGCCCCTGCTAAACGCTGTTGCCATTGCACGCTTAAATTGTCTTGTTCATCCTGTGATAAAGGCGGCGGTTGTGGCGCACCTTGCGTATTTTCATCAGGTTGCTGTTGTGGACTCGCACCATTGTCACTGTCGTCCTGATTTTCTGGTTTGGGTGGCGGCGGCTCGGGAGATGGATCCTGGTTACGTTTTTGATCTTCAGGTTGATCGTAGAGATGTTGATCAAGAGTCTGTTCATTTTCATTATCTTCAAGACACGGATAGATCTCCTCCGCCGTCATACCTTCGAATTCACGCAGCAGCAATGATCCCGGCGGTGCCTGCAAACCATCTTCCGTTAACAATGGGTTAATCGCATAATCACAGGCAACATCCCAGCGATGCTTGATACGATGTTCGCGTCGGGCAAAATGTGACAAGGCACAATGCAGGGCCTCATGCGCTAATATAAATTGCGTTTCAGATAAAGTAAGTTGCTCTATGAATTCCGGATTATAGAAAAACTGACGCGCATCGGTCGCAGTTGTTGCACACCATTCGGGATCAGCCATGATCATCGGCAAACGTAAAACCAGTGCACCCAAAAATGGTTTATCGATGATTAAACGGGTTCTCGCCGCTGCGAGTTTGTTCTCGATATCGAGGTTTCCCATGCTACGCAGTTAACCCCCTCTACCGCTGGGTATCGAGCGCATGACTACACGCGCCAGGACAACGCACGATGGCATGAGCGCAGGACGCAGTTACCGGAGAAACCAAAGCCGAAGTTTGAACCGAGATAATCAGCAGCCGACTCTGGGAAATCATTGTCTACAATATTAACTTTCATATAACATCAAGTCAGCAACCTCGTTAGACCATTTTGCAAACTCAGGTACTGAAAAAATATCTTCACCGATTGCTCGATGCATATCGGTCACCAACATCACGCCCATCTCTTTTAGTGGAAAACGACGGGCATAATTTAATATATTCCCATGCACTGATGCAGAATCATCATTA
>QILH01000050.1 GCA_003233255.1 Gammaproteobacteria bacterium
ATGGAAGGCTTTATTCCTTCTTATGGTACGAAAACTCGTTTTTCCCCAATCTGTAATCTGTCTATAACATTCTTCGTAGTTTAATCCGTCCTGGTAATCAGGAAATGACTAGATGGATTCATCTTTTGCAATTATACCGGCATCAAATCGCCACAAGTGTGCTATCCCTGCTGCTTATTATAAAAAAAGAAAACAGGACGTGAATTTATCACATCAGGCGATGATCTTTTCGCACAGAAGCAAAAGCGCAATCGGCCTACTATTAAATTATCAGAAACATTATGGGACGCAGCAGTAAGGGGAATGATTATGAACGCACAAATGATGAATACCAATATCACACCAGGCGCACAGCAACCGGTGTTGGCGATGCTTGATGCACATTATGCCCTGCAGGAGGGCAGTCACAATAAGGCCAGATCGGCGATGACGCTAGCCCTGCAATTGTGCAAACAAAAGGGCTGTGATCATCTAAGGCTGTTAAATAATCAGTTCTTGAAAGACTTGTTGATCTGGTCGTATCAACAGGGCATTGAAAAAGAATATGTCAAACAAAGCCTGAATACATTGATGATGGATGGCCCGGATGTTATCGACATTAATACCAAGGTCGATAAGCCGGTGAAGATTGCAACCTTAGGTGATTTTTCCGTGCAGGTAGGCGATCAAATCCTGTCTTATACTCGTGCCGGATATAATAAACCGTTTGACCTGTTAAAGGCACTAATCGCCTTTGGGGGAAAGCAGGTTAATCGTACCAGAATCATTGATACTCTGTGGCCGGATGCCGAAGGTGATAGCGCACGGCGTAACTTTGATACCACCTTGCATCGTCTGCGTAAAATGTTAAACCATAATAAAGCCTTGATCTTGCATGGTAGCCAACTGACGCTGGATCCACATTATGTCTGGGTCGATATCTGGGAATTTGATCGCACAGTTGGTCAAATTGATGGTGAATTACATCGCATGACAAATAATCCCAAACTTGTCCGCCAGCTAACCGATCATGCCATGGAACTCTACCAGGGTCACTTTTTGCATAACGATCATGTTCGCCCATGGACGCTGTCATTACGTGAAAGCCTGAATGCCCGCTTTACCCATTTATTGATTCGGTTAGGACGTTATTGGCAGCAACAGAGTGATGATGATTTATCCATTGCTATTCTGTTACGGGGTGTTGAACTTGAAAACACCTCGGAAACACTCTATCAGGAATTAATGAAGGCCTATATAAAACAGGGGCGCATGGCAGAAGCGGCAAGTACGTATTTGCGCTGCCGCAAGGCCTTAGCCACAAACTTGAATGTATTACCGTCATCCGAAACGGTACGCATTTACAAGTCAACCAGTATCCAATCGTAATATAAAGGATAAAGGAGATTTAATTCAGGGATGAAACCAGTAGGTCAGGTAGGCGTTATCACCGGGCCGGGATGAGATCCGGTCTGGTGGTTAACCCAATGCAATTACCTGAATAATTTAGTTTTTGCTTTAGTTTAACGTCATTATATTTTTGTAATGACACTTCTAAAATAAATGAAACGTTGGTGAGGAATATATTATGAAAATTTTAATCAAAGCAGTAAGCACTGTGGCACTTTTTTCTTTCGGTGGTTTTGCCATTGCAGAGCAATGTCCTGATAATTTAAATGCTAATGATACGTACGATTGTATAGTGGTTGATGGTGCGGATAACACCTTCGAAGCGATTAACACCCGTAAGGACGAACAGGCTAAAGGAGAGTCTGACTCAAAAGCCGATCACGCTATGGCTGACGGGAATCAGACACATGCCGGTCTGTAAAAGCCCCTCCACCGTAGTCGTCAGGGCATTCATGACGACTACGGTTTTTTAAAGTGAAATTTAAATTATGCCATTCAATTTTAAATTTAACTCGATGCCTGTTTTGGTGATGGGTTAAGGCTATAAACTTTTCCAAAAGAGCAGTGTCCGCACTGCTTCTCCCCCGTTGCGGCTCAGGCTCCTGAGCCGCTTTTTTTATATACGAGATTTTTATCAGCGGCGCAATACTACGCGAAGGATCTTTGATTTTTAGCTATACTTTCTATGTAACCGCACCACAGGATATAAAATTACCACGTGACCATGAACGTCGAATGTTTTTCTCAGCGCCTGCTAAATCCCTTTCGTGGCGTAATGAACGTTATTCGGTTTGAAGCGGCTGAAGCCGTTACCACCGATGGCCTGAAGTGGGAAATTTACGTCAATAATGATGACTTGCTCAAAGGCCTGCCGACTGGACAATATATTCAAACCAGTGATATTCGATACGGCAGCTGGACTCCAGAGGACGGTTTGCGCCGCGGCCCGATCTACCCTTCCACTGATTTCAAGCGCCTGGAAGAAATGGGGGCAATGGTTTATGAAGCGGTGCTGGAATTGCACGATTCAATTCCGTTTGGTTTTTCCGATACCTATGAACTCTTGCTGCTTAATTCTGAGCAACAACCCCTGGCCTTATTGCACAGTGTCACTCAGCCTCACGAAATCGAGCTGGATATGCCTATTCAATGGCGTGCAGGCAACCATTGCCAGAAATCATTTGATCCTGAGATTGATGTTGTGATCGGTGAAAACATGAGCGCTGCGGAAATGCTGATGTTGCACATCAATATGTCTGCCGGTTTTCCGCTGCGTGCTCGCTGGTACCAACGCGAAAATAATGGCAATGGCGAACATGTGGCTACGGTATTATCAACCCCAGACAGCAAAGACGATGCTACCGGCAGCATGCTGCCCGCTTCGGCTTTTGCAGAGTACTTTATCAACGAGATCGCAGACAATCATGACTTTAACCAGTTGCGAGAGTCCTTCATTGACTGGCAGGCCCCCTGGATATTGTTGCTATCCACCTTGACCCCCGAAAAACGCCAGTATTTTGAGCAACTTGCCCGCAAACAGGCTCTGTTGGTAGATGCCCAGTATCGGCTCTACCCGAAAATTATCGACCAGGATGCCATTAAAAGCGCGCGCGTCGAAGCGATGATGCGCAAAACTCATCCTGCCGAAGATGACAAAGAAGACATTCTATCTACCTGGTACCTTGAGTTAGGAGAGAACGAGCGCGGAAAATAAAACCCCACACTATTAATTACGAGCTAGCACCTGCTCAGGACTGGAAACAATATAAAATCGGTTTAACCTGAAATAAGCTTACTCCCGCCCAAGCACTTCAAATTTTCTTGAAACCCGGTAACCATTATCATCGACAACGGTTAAAGTATGTTTACCCGGTGCGATATTTAAGGCCAGGTTGTGAAAGTTTTCGGTTGTGCCAAGGTATTTTTCGTCTAAATGCCAGAATAAGGTTGCGCTCGTTTGTCGATGTACGGCTTCAAAAATAGTGCGACTTTTCTGGCGGGCCAGATCAGTGGGTATATAAATACGTGTACCCGGTAATGGATAAAGAATGTCGATCGGCCCATGTTGTTTTGACGCAATGTTTATCCGGCAATCCGGACGAAGTTTCGGCAAGGGTCGGTACTGGCTGTGAGTTTGTTTATAGTAATAAGCCTGCCCTGGCGGTAATTCAAACCAGCTTACGTGCTTCATTTTACTAACCGATTCACAGCGACTGTTTACCTGCCACTGTTTGTTATTATCAAGATGCACATAACGATGATGCGGACTGGTTTTTTGAAAGTGACTCTCACGTGGAATCCAAACCTCTTTGCTCGCACAATTCGCATTACTGAGATAACCGTTATCTTTACAAATTTGAATACGCTTCATTAAATGCAACGGCGCACGAAAATCCTGCTCTGGTTTATCAAGTTTGTTAAATATATCAAACATGATCGGTGCAGCGCTGCTGACCCCGGTTAATCCGGCCACACCTTCGCCACTGGCATTGCCAACCCACACGGCAACCGTATAACGCGTATCGCTACCGATCGCCCAGGCATCACGCAAACCAAAACTGGTGCCGGTTTTCCAGGCGACTTTGCGGCTGCTGGTAAATTCGCGCCAGTGATTTTCCGTTCCAGGGCGACTTACTTCCATTAAGGCCTTCATCGTCAACCAGGCCGTAGCAGGACTTATTTGTGAAATATGACCTTCACTCACTGGCTGCGATGCATTAACACGTAATTTTTTATAACGTGTTTCTAATTTATATCGATCCTGTTTGGCAGTATTAGCAAGGTTGGCATAGATCGATGCCATATCCCATAAATTCGCTTCGGCACCCCCCAGGATTAAGGTCAAACCATAATTATCGGCTGGACGGCTTAACGTGCGCATGCCGGTCTTCTGCAAAAAATTATAAAATCGAGAGACGCCGTGCTCACGTAGCATTCTTACCGCGGGCACATTAAGCGAACGCGCTAAAGCATATTTAGCCGGTACCGCGCCCCGGTATTCACGGTCATAGTTTTCAGGCATATAACCGGCATACTGGGTGGGCAGATCCGCCACCAGAGTGTCCGGCAACAATTCCCCGGACTGAATCATACGCGCAAATAACAGTGGCTTTAAAATACTGCCACTACTGCGCGGGCGATGAACGATATCAATGGCGTGACCGTGTTCAGTACGACTCCCGAACGGGCTATTACCAATGTAGGCCACCACCTCAAAAGTTTCGTTATCCACCACCAGCGCAGCAAGGTTATGTATATCGCGTAACGATAAATATTTGGCATGATGCAACATCAATCGCTCGATTCTGGTTTGTTCTGTTCGTAACAGAGTCGTTTTTATGCGTGACGAATCACGGTTACGCATCAAGGTCGCCAATAGATGAGGTGCGAGATGTGGGATACGCCTGGGTTTAATGGGTAAGGGTTCTAACACGGCCAGTTTGTATTCTATCGCGGTCAGCGTTTTATTGTCATGTAAGCTGGCCAGCAAGGCATCGCGTTTCTCTTTTAAGCGTAGCCGATTGCGACCAGGATGAATCAGAGCGGGGCTATTCGGTAACACCGCCAGGGTAGCATTTTCAGCCCAGGACAATTGCTCTGGGGTGCGACCAAAATAACGCCAACTCGCGGCTTCAAGACCAACAACATTGCCGCCGAAGGGGGCATTCGATGCATATAAGGCCAGGATTTCTTCTTTGCTATAGGCAAATTCAAGTCGCGTTGCCAGAATAATTTCTTTAACTTTTTCCCATACTGTCCTCGGCGGATTATCGCGTGCCAGCCGAATGACCTGCATGCTAATGGTACTACCGCCACTTACCTTGCGGCCGTTGGAGATATTTAAATATAGCGCCCGCGCCATTGCAATTGGATCAACGCCGGGATGATAAGAAAATCGCTTATCTTCAAAAGTTAGAATGGCCGATTTAAATTTTTTCGGGACATGGGTAATGGTTGGAAACCGCCACTGTTCATCCTTTGCAATATGCGCGGCCAATAATTGATTATTTCGATCCAGCATCACGGTTGACACCGGTTTATTAAACAGCGGATCAGGAAGACTTTGCCAATAAAAAATACTGGCCATCACTACGGTAATTACCATGATATGGCGTTTAAACATTATTGTGCTCTAATCTTTGCATGGTGATATTTTTAAATCGTCATTTCCTTAAACGCTTACCTGAGAAGGGGTGAAGGTCGAAAAACTGGCCTGGGCTATATAGGCGATAGGACAACGCAGGATACCAAATACCAAAGTCGAGAAAGGAATCCATATATCGCAGTTCAAAATATGGATTCCCCTCGCCAAAGGGAATAACCGTAAAATAAAACCTGGGCGGATAGTGTTCATTTAACAATATTCACCCACTTGCCTTTGCTGCGCGCATTTTTAGTCGCATCATACATCGCTTCAACGTGAACTCCGGGTAAGTAATAATGACCAGAGAACGAGGCATTCAGCTGTACTTTAAACTGTTTTTCCTCACCGCGTTTTAGATTGAAATAAGTATAGATACGATCATCGCGTATATCCTGGAAATCAACCGCAGGTAATACGTCGTCTTCACCCTGTGACATACGCGGATTATGAATCTGCCATCCAGAAGGGAAAATATGCGATAGTGCCAGGTTGTCGATCTTGAAATCACTGTGATTCCGCACGGTCACTTGAGCAACGAAATTAGTACTCTGGCGGATACGAGTTACATCGATTCGATCCCCTTCCATATCGGTATACCTGATTTTAATCGCCATGCCGCTGCGGCTACTCTGTTCTTCACCCGCACGCGGGATACCGTTTACATTGATGGTTGCATATAGAACACGCTCACTGGTATTGGTTACCACAATCGTACTGCCCTGATCAGGGAAACCGGTTAAGGTTTGCAGATGAACGGCTTTATCAACATTAACTTTTTCGATTTCACGTCCGGCGATGATTTGATCAAAACTGAGCGTGCTGTCGGCCACCCCCTGACCCACAAAGTGTCCCATCGAGATTAACGAGAAGGCCAACGTCTGTGTGCTAAACCAGCGATCAGCCGATAATTCTCTGGCTATTTCATCGGCCAACGGTTTGGCTTCGTCCCAGCGTTGCATCAATGACAGGCTCTCTAAAAGAATTGCCTTATCGCGCAGCACTGTACCAAACGTTAAATCGCCCTGGCTATATTCATCGACCTTCAGATCGGCCCGACTCACCATCTCATGCGCCACATCTTTTAAGCCCATGTGCTGGTATGCTGCCGCCAACAACCAGCGCGCCGTATTACTTCGAGTTGTAGCTTCGCGCATACGATTCATCGCACCCAGCTCAGGTTTGCCCGCAACGGCAAGGGTGTACAGACGGTAAGCCTGATCCAGCTCCGAAATTTCAGAACCGGTTATCCATGATGTAGCAATGGATTTTTGATTGTTGATCCAGCTGGACAATACCTGCGGCTGTACAAAATAGCCACGCTTGCTAGCTTCGACCAGGAAGTGGCCTGCATAACTGTTCGACCAGCTATTATAATGATTGCTGCCCGGCCAGTAACTAAAGCCACCGTTGAGTTGCTGATAACGCTGTATCTTTTGAATCGCCGCTTCAACATGCTTTTCAATCGCATCTTTTTGCACTGGTGTTAACTTCATAATATCGCCCAGGAACAACTGCGGAAAAATAGCCGAGGTCGTTTGCTCCAGACAGCCATGTGGATAACGAATCAGGTATTGCAGACGCCCTTCAAGATTTATCGGCGGAATGCTCGATACTTCCAGGCTCACTTTATTGGTTCCACTGAGACCATGTGGTTTAACTTCAGTGTCCCAAATATCACCCGGCTGCAGGGTTTTCATCAAGCGTCGATTGGTCGCCATATTCGCACTGCGCACATCAACATAGATTTCCGATTTTGCAACATGCTCACCACTGGTCGCGGTAAACTTGAAATAGCCTTTGCCGAGTTTGTCCTTCACTTTAATGTTAATAAAACCAATCTGCTCACCGAGGCCGGTAACGTTTATAATCGTGGCTGATTTATCCATTATCTCAAAGTGATCATCGGTCTCTAATTTAAGGGTAACCTCTTTGATTGATTCGTCCATGACAAATATTGATACCGGTACCGTTAATGATTCGTCCGGACCGAGTACACGAGGCAAAGTGGCCAACATACCCAACGGTTGACGAACGAAGACCGATTTTTTAGTTGAGCCGTAGGCTCCTTGTTGACCCGCTACGACCATCACTCTAACCGCACCAAGATATTGCGGAATGGTCACTTCATGTTTTGCCTGTGCCCCCGCCGCCAATTCAAACGGCCCAAGAAATTTCACCACCGGAGGGAAGCGACGTTTTTTCTTATCGCCCGCTTCGTCTTCCGCTTCGTCACCACCCAGTGATAACAGGCGCTCCAATTCACCACCATAGGCACCAGTAACGTCATCAAACAAATCCCAGGTCTTTACCCCCAGCGCTTCCTTACGGTAAAAATATTTATGTAATTTTGGTGTTTTAAAATTCGTCAGTCCTAATAGACCTTCGTCAACAATGGCAATGGTATAGGTCATGGCTTTGCCATTTTCTTCCGCAATCTCAACATCGACTTTAGAATCCGGTCGCCACTCATCAGCCGCCGTTAACTTCGGAGCTAACTTCGTTTTCGGATCTTCGACCAGTAATGGCACCACTCCGAATAACCGAATCGGTCGATCGTTATCTTTATTCGCGTGTGGCTGGATTAAAGTTACCGACACATATACGTTCGGACTCATCTCAGCGGTGATCGGCACATCGAAAGTCGTTTTGGTTTTGCTAAACTCAACCCATTGCTGGGAAATTAATCGCGAACCATTTTCAACACTGACCAGGGCGCGTCCCTGTGAGGTCTCGGGCAGCTTGATCTTTGCCGTTTCACCCACCTGATACTTTGCTTTATCGGCCGAGAAATTTAACACCGTCGCACCGATGCCCTTGGACTCTCGTGCTTT
>QILH01000123.1 GCA_003233255.1 Gammaproteobacteria bacterium
TGGTTAACGCCTATTCGAAGGATCTTTACCGCTATGCCTATTGGTTATGTAAAGAAGCTCAACTGGCCGAGGATCTGGTGCAGGAAACCTTTATGCGAGCCTGGAAAGCACTCGACAAGCTGGATAAGCCGGAATCGGCCAAGGCCTGGTTGTTTACCATATTACGTCGTGAGTTGTCACGCTATCTGGGGAAACAGAAAATGGATTTGGTTGCGCTTGAACAGGTTGTGGAGGATGACACAAATCTGTCCAGTGATGAGCAACTTGGTAAGGTTGAAACATGGGTGCTCCGTCAGGCGTTAAAAAAGATTGAACCTCACTATCTTGAACCATTATTGCTGCAGGTAATCGGCGGATACAGTTGCGATGAAATAGGTGCAATGATGGCGGTAAAAAAAGGTGCGATAATGACCCGAGTGAGTCGTGCGCGCCAGCAATTACGTCAGCTGCTATTAAATGAATCACCGATTACGATGAGGCTGGTTAAATGAATTGCCTTGATATTCGACGTTTATTACTTGCGGATCCAAAAACAGATGATCAAGCTATGCGTCAACATATTGCTGATTGTGCTGAATGTAGCCACTTTGCAAATGAGCTGATTTCTTTTGAATCTAATTTAAATAGAGCAAGCAAGATCGAGGTTCCTGAGGGCCTGGCTTCGCGCATATTATTACGCCAGCGGTTATTGACAGGGCAGCATCGGCGTCAGCGTATTGGTAGAGCCATGGCCGCGATTTTCCTGCTCGGTTTTTTGGGTGTGTTAAGCGGTTTTTTAGCAAAAGGTTGGTACGATTTTGGCTCAGATACTCTGGAACAGATTGTGTTACAACATGTAAATGATGAACTTTATCATTTGGGCGATCGTGAGAATCTTTCTATCCAACAGCTTAATTCAGTGCTCAAGGATCATGGCAATAAAATTCAGGCTTTGCCTGGGCGTACGATTAATTATGCGGGTGCCTGTCCGATACGCAACAATCAGGGGGCTCACGTGATTGTAGACAGTGCTTCAGGGCCAATAACGGTTCTATTTATGCCGGGAGAATTTGTGGGACAACGCTCACATGTTAATGATGAACGTTTTCACGGTGTTATCATTCCGACCGAGCAGGGCAGTATGGCGATTATTGCTGAAGATCCTCAACAAATTGAACAACTTGAACGTGAGCTGGCCGCCCAGATTATCAATTTAAGCTAAGTATTATTTTTCCTGGTATTAGAATAAGGGAAATTTCATTTCACGTTTTTACGTCCTTATCTTAAGTTTTGGGTTTTGTGCGCCGACATATCAAGATGACTATTTGTTATCTTAATCTGACCTAAATAAATTGATGGATGCAAAACTAATTAATCCGGTGTTAGAGACCATGGTAAGTGTATTATCGACCATGGCCAATGTGAAACCGAATTTAGGTAAGCCAAAAATCAAGACGGATGAAATTTCATTGGGTGATGTAACAGGTATTATGAGCATGGTCTCACCCAGGGTAAAGGCTTCATTGGCCATCTCGTTCAGTAAGTCAGCCATCATTGATCTCGTGCAGCGGATGTTAGGCGAAGAGATTACAGAAGTGAATGAAACTGCAAAAGATATGGCGGGTGAGATGACCAATATGGTGGTTGGCGGAGCGAAAAACCTTTATGCCGAGCAGGGATATGATTTCGATATGTCGACCCCCAAACTGTTACTTGGAAAAGAACATAGGATCCATCATGAGTTTACCGGTCAAACGATCGTACTGCCTTTTAGTGCCGACGCCGGTGAGTTTTACGTTGAGATCTGTTTTGAAGAGTAACAGGCTGTTTTTAAATTAACTGTGATTATATTTTTCTAACTCGCTTTTGCAAACTATTTTTCCAGTCTTGATTAGCTGCGGTTTTGTTGGTTTTGATGTGACGACCGAGTTCATTTTCATACCAACCCTGGTGGTGTTGGTGTGGTTCGACTTCATACCCCCACCACTGACCATCCGCGTCCTGAGCAAGCCAGTTGACCCAACCGGGTAAATCCAGATCGATTAAGTCCATGTAGTTGTCAGGGTTTTTAGTATCCATCTCGGAGTCTTGAATTTTGAAAAGGTGATCTTATCTAATTCTGATATAATCCCCTACCCAACTGGGCAGAGATAGCAAATACATATTATAACTTGAGGCGTACTATGACCATCCAGGCTGATATTGAACAGAAACTAACGAACGGCATCCATACAAAACATCTTGAAGTGATTAACGAGAGTAACAATCATAACGTGCCTGCAGGTTCAGAGTCTCATTTTAAGGTGGTAATTGTCTCAAACGATTTTGCAGATAAAAAATTATTGCAACGACACCGGATGATCAACGAGGTTCTGGCTGAAGAACTGCAGGGAAAAATTCATGCCCTTGCAATGCATACGTATACAGAAGTCGAGTGGCAGGAACAAAATGGTAATGCGCCAATGTCACCACCTTGTCTGGGTGGTTCGGCGAAGTAATTTTAAGTGGATTCTTTTAGCTTAAGCATAAGTTCAAGTCGAGCTGCGCATTGAGTGGCCTGTTTTATATCATCCGATTGTTGTTCAACGTATTCTTTGGCCAGATCAATTAAATGCTGTTGCTGCACAGGATCGAACAGTTCTAGCACCTGGGGTAATGATTCAGCCGGTTCTGACAGGATACAGGGAATCATCTCTGATTCATGAATGATTTCATCTCCACGCAAGAGTACGGCGACGAATGGATTATCCAGTAATTCAAAAAAGACCTCGCGGGCGGTGAGTTCATCCTGAATTTTCTTAATTGCGACGGGATCGTGTTCGGCACCTTTTAGAATGCCAGTCATGCACACCGATAATAGCTTTTGTAGTGCGTCCTGATGTTGGCCTAAATCACCGGCTAAACTGGTGGATTGCACATAGAGACGTTCCAGTTTTTCCTTAAGATCGAGCAGGACATCACTTTCAACCGATTCTGATAGCTCAACGGCTTCCTGCACAGTCTCTTCGAAGGCATCAAAAAAGGCACGCAGATCCTGTTGGTCTTTTTCCCGTGCCTGTTCGACTTCTTTGTTAAACAAATGTTGATCGGGGGAGGGAAACAACGGATTATGGTATTTTCGCTGTAAATGTCGTTCATAAGCCCCGGGTAGTGCACTAAACTTTATAGATGGTGTCATAACAATACATACTTTATTAATATTTGAGAGTCCATTATGGATATGGTTAACCTTAAACAGCCTGAATTATACATCAATCGAGAGCTCAGCCTGATTGAATTTAGTCAGCGGGTGCTAGATCTAGCTGAAGATGAGACGATTCCATTGCTTGAGCGTTTGCAATATTTGTGCATTTCATCGACTAATCTGGATGAGTTTTTCGAGATTCGCGTCTCCGGGATAATTCAAATGGTGGAACTGGGTTCGGTGCAAATGGGCCCGGATAATATCAAACCCAGTGAAGTGCTTGGCTTAATTTGTGAGCGAGCGCATCGGTTGGTTAAAGATCAATATCGTGTCTTAAATGAGGTCATGTTGCCGTTGATTGAAGCGGAAGGTATTAAGACCATCAAGCGCGATCAATGGGCACCGGAACAGGAGGCCTGGTTAAGTGACTACTTTGATCGTGAATTGAGCCCGGTTCTCAGCCCGTTAGGCCTGGATCCATCGCATCCGTTTCCTCGAATACTAAATAAGAGTCTGAACTTTATCGTTTCTTTAACTGGCAAAGATGCATTTGGACGTAACAGTGGGCTTGCCATCGTACAGGCACCACGTGCATTATCCCGCTTGATTCAGTTGCCCAAAAATTTAGCGGCGACCGGCCCATACGATTTTGTATTTCTCTCATCGGTTATTCACGCTTTTGCTGATAGATTGTTTTATGGAATGAAAGTCAAAGGCTGTTACCAGTTCCGAGTGACGCGTAATAGTGACATGTTTGTTGATGAAGAAGAGATTGATGACCTATTACGTGCAGTTGAGGGTGAATTATTTTCGCGCCATTACGGCGATGCGGTGCGGTTAGAGGTAGCACATAATTGTCCTGACGAATTGGTCAGTTATTTACAGGCTCGTTTTGAATTGATGGAACAACAAATTTACAGAGTAAATGGGCCGGTGAATCTGAATCGAGTATCGGCGATTGCTGAACTGGTTGACCGGCCAGAATTGAAATTTCCTGGTTTTACCCCAAGTATCCCCTCGGGTCTAAAAAGCAGTAAGAATATTTTTGAAGCGATTAAGAAACGCGATATTTTATTGCATCATCCATTTGAATCCTTTGTGCCGGTGATTGAATTCGTGCGCAGTGCTGCGAGCGATCCGGATGTGCTGGCGATAAAGCAAACGTTGTATCGAACCGGGCCGAAGTCGGCAATGGTCGATGGTCTGGTTACTGCCGCTCGTAAAGGCAAGGAAGTAACCGTGGTTATCGAACTGCGGGCACGATTCGATGAAGAGGCCAATGTGGCGCTGGCGACTCGTTTGCAAGAAGCTGGTGTGCATGTAGTGTATGGCATCGTCGGTTATAAAACACACGCCAAGATGTTGCTGGTTATTCGTCGTGAGAAAAAGAAGCTCGCCCACTACGTACACCTTGGTACCGGTAACTACCATCCACGCACCGCGCGTTTATATACGGACTATGGGTTGTTTACCAGTGATCCGCATATTGCCGATGATGTACATAATGTTTTTTTACAACTGACCAGTATGGGTAAGGTGCCAAAATTACATAAATTATTACAATCTCCTTTTACCTTGCAGGATACCTTGCTTGAAAAAATAAATATTGAAATCAAGAATGCGATGAACGGAAAAGCGGCCAGAATAATTATTAAAGTAAACTCTTTAATCGATCAAAAAATTATTCAGGCCCTATATGAGGCGTCAATGGCCGGGGTGATGATTGATTTAATAATCAGAGGTGTTTGCAGTTTACGACCCGGGGTTAATGGAATATCAACAAATATACATGTGCGCTCCATTCTAGGTCGATTTTTAGAACATACTCGAGTATTTTATTTTGAGAATGATGGTAAGCCCGAGGTCTATGCTGGGAGTGCTGATCTAATGCCACGTAACTTATATAGACGGGTTGAAGTAGCTTATCCGGTTGAAGTCAAAACACTAAAAGCTCGAATCATCAGCGACCTGAATGGTTATATGAAAGATAATACCCATGCCTGGGTTTTACGAGAAGATGGAAGTTATGATCGATTAACGCCAGGCAAGGACAAGCCATTTTCTATGCAACATGAATTATTGAGTACGTTATCTGAAGATTAATAGTTATTTAATCACCGCTGTCCCGTTAACAGCATATTGTCATCTTGACTGGAGCAACGGCGAAATGGAAAGATCTTAAATCCGCACGATACCGTACTTAAGATCCTTCCACTACGTTTCGGTCTCCGTGTTTTGAAGCTCTCCGAGCATCATGCAGGATTCCTTACGCTTCGCTCCAGTTAGGATGATAAAATCATCGTAGTGCGTGTTTCATGTCTTTAATATAAAAAAGTATCAATGTGAGCTTTATTTAGGTGAATATCTAGCTAAATAGTTAATGGGGCAGAAGTATTATTTTATATTTAATTGGTAATCCAGCGGGGCTAAAAATTCGTTTTCCTGTAGCAAATCGGCATGAGTGAGGCTGTGTTTATGCAACCAGCCATCGTCAAATTCAATGCTAATGATATTTCCCTGTGCTGACAGATTAAAAGGTTCGGTTAATTCGATTCGACTTCGATTTAATAATGTAGCGAGTCGGAATATAATACATAACTTCATGGCAAGCTCATGCCAGTAAGTGGGTAACTTTAGTAGTTGCTCGTATGGAAATTTTCGCCGGTGCGAAAGTATGATAAGCGACAACAGTTGCTGTTCCTGATGAGAAAAGCCTGCTATATCAGATTGTTCAATAATATACGCACCGTGTTTTTGATAACTGCTATGAGCGATCGCGAGTCCAATTTCATAAATTTTTGCAGCCCATTCTAACCATTGACTATGCTCTTCCGTATTTAGTAACCAGTCTTTTGTCAATTTCTGGCGACAGTAACGGGCAGTGATTAACACACGAGAGGACTGCTCCTGATCAACATGGTATCGTTCTGCCAGGGCATTGATGCTTTTAGTGCGCACATCCTCATGATGTATTCGACCTAGTAGATCATGTATCAATCCTTCCCGTAATGCGCCATCGGCAACACGCATTGATTTTATTTTCAGGCATTTGAATGTCACATACAGAATAATGAAGCCGCCAGTGAAGACCGGAGTTCGTTCAGGATCGAGTTCGTCGAATTTTATATTATCTATATGGCCTGCTTCGATTAAATAGTCCAGGAGTTTTTCGAGACTCTCAAGGGTAATTCCGTTCTCAGCCCAGCCCTGGCTGTGCACGATTTTACTGATTGCGCGTATTGTGCCCGATGCCCCAACCGCATATTTCCAGTGCATTTGAGTTAGCCTGTTTATATACGGTTCGAGTTCCTGTTCTACGGCGATTTTAGCTTGATTGATAATATTTTTAGTGATGTTGCCTGACTTGAAAAATCGCAGGCTCATCGACACGCAGCCCATGTACAAACTTTCCAGGTATAAAGGTTCGAATTTCTTACCAATAATAAGTTCGGTGCTGCCACCACCAATGTCCATTACCAGGCGGTGTTCTTTTTCAGCGGCGAGACTGTGGGCGACACCGAGGTAAATAATTCGCGCCTCTTCTACACCCGAGATAATCTCAATGGAATGGCCGAGACATTTTTCGGCATTGTTAATAAATGTACTGGCATTTTTTGCGCTACGTAAGGTGTTCGTGCCAACAATGCGAACGCAGCTAGACGGTATGTTACGTATGCGTTGTCCAAATCGAGTCAGGCAGGCGAGAGCTTTTTCCTGAATTTCAGCTGAGAGTTGCTTCTTGTCGTCAATTCCTGCGGCAAGACGAACCATTTCACGTAATCGATCAATAACAACGATTTGTCCATTTTGAATACGACACACGATCATGTGGAAACTATTTGATCCCAGATCGACGGCGGCAATTATCTCGGGAGTTTGGTTCATTTATGAATTCTAAAGTAATAGCATGGTTACTGGAATCTAGTATATTTAGAATAGTATAGATAGGTATTAATATAATATAATTTAATTTATATTTTCGGCGACAAGTTCAATCCAGTGTTTTACCGGTACCGGACTGCCCTGTTGCAGATGGTGTTGGCACCCAATATTGGCGGTTAGAATATATTCAGGAGATTCGCGGGTAAGGTTGGTCAATTTTTGTTGCTTGAGTTGCTGGGAGAGTTTGGCCTGTAAAATGGAATAGGTGCCTGCTGAGCCACAACATAAATGACTATCCGTCACGGGAGTTAATTGAAAACCTAATTGTAAAAGCATCTGTTCAAGCCTGGGCGCAAGGCGTAAGCCGTGTTGTAAAGTACAGGGGGCGTGGAATGCCACTTTCGTGTGGTACGTTTGTTTAAGGCGGTCAAGGTCACGATCAGATATAATCTCAGAGACATCTTTGACCATATTGCTAATCTTTTTAGCTTTGTCGGCGTAGTCCGGATCATGTTCGAGATAAACTGCATATTCCTTAAGCGTAATGCCGCAGCCACTGGCATTAGAAACAATAGCCTCATAGCCATCATTGATATAAGGCCACCAGGCATCAATATTACGCCGAAAGGTATCCTGTGCCTGTTCATGTTTATTTAAATGATGTGATATGGCACCGCAGCACTCTATTTCGTTTAAGGTGGTGACCTCGATACCGATATGGTCGAGCACTTTTACAGTTGCAATATTTATGTTAGGTTGCAAAGTGGGTTGAACGCAGCCTTGTAGTAATAATACTTTGCGAACGTGTTTTTTTGTATTGAATGTTTCGTCTTGCTGTTTTGCCGGTTCAATTCGAAATTTAGCCGGCAGTATTGGATTTAATTTACGGCCAAAATTGTACAGCAGCTTAAAACGTGCGGGTTTGCTTAATACCCAATGTAAAAGCTGTCTCTTAAGTCGATCAAATATCGGGCGTTGAGTATTGTCTTCAGCTATTTTTCGTCCGATATCTAAAAGTTGCGCATACTGTACACCCGAAGGACAGGTGCTTTCACAACTACGGCAGGTTAGGCAGCGGTCAAGATGGGTGAGTGTTTTTCGGGTGGGTACTTCGCCTTCCAGCATTTGTTTAATTAAATAGATTCGGCCACGCGGGCTATCGAGTTCATCGCCAAGCAATTGATAGGTGGGGCAGGTGGCGGTGCAAAAACCGCAATGTACACAGCTGCGTAAAATCCTGTTAGCCTTCTCGCCGGCGTAAGTATTTAGAAATTCTGCTGGAATTTTAGTTTGCATATTTAAAAACTGTCATAAAGTGNCCTGATTAAATAAGCCTTTAGGATCCATGGCTAATTTAATATTCATATTGAGCTGATGTAATTTTCCGGTTAGTGGCTCAAAAACAAGATCATCGGATCGAGTATTTTTAAAAATGCTTGCATGACCGTTATGTTTCGCCACTAGCGTACGAATTAATTCAGAATTCTCATCGCTACACAGCCAGCGAAGTGCGCCGCGCCATTCGATCAGTTGCGCGCCATTAATATCTAATGGCGGTGTCGAAGGGGGTAGAGATATGCGCCAGACTCTTTTATCGGTTTTGAAAAAATCGTGTTGGTGATTTTTAATACTGTTCCAAAAGTCAGAGCAATGTTCGAGTTGTTCGCCACCCAAACCGGTCTTAGCTGCGGCAAGAGCTATTTTTGAACCGGATAAACGAATGAAGAGTTGCTGGCCATCAAAACAACTTGCGCTGATCGGTAAATTTTTTAAACAGAGTTTATTGATTCGAGATATTGATGCGCGTTGAGTCAGTTCAAAACAGAGCGTGATTTCGGCCTCTGGTTTTGGCAACACTTTAACGGAGGCATCCAGTATTAAACCGAGCGTACCTAGCGAACCGACGAGTAATCGGGAAAGATCATAGCCCGCGACATTTTTTATAACTTCACCGCCAAATTTAAGGACTTCGGCTTTACCATTTATAATTTTCATCCCCAATGTAAAATCGCGTACTGCTCCGACAAAAGGACGGCGTGGCCCGGATAAGCCTGCGGCTAAACATCCACCAAAGGTACTGTGTTCCGTAAAGTGAGGCGGTTCAAAGGCCAGCATCTGGTTATGTTCGGCCAAGGCTTTTTCAATCTCAGTTAATGGTGTACCGCAACGCGCAGTCAAGACCAGTTCGGTAGGTTCATAATGAACAATGCCGCTATGTGGTTTTGTATTTAACGGCTCCCCAATCTTTTGTTGAGCATAAAAGGCCTTGCTATCACCTGCACAAATTTGTATGTGCTGTTCATTTTCAATGAAATGAGATACCTGTGATTGTAATGACTCAGTTTGATCAGACATCATTTTAAAATCGGTCAAGCTCGGGGTGGGGCAGCTCACCATTATGGACGTGCATGGCTCCCAGTTCTGCGCACCGATGTAATGTTGGCACGGCCTTACCTGGATTAAGCAAACGCTCCGGATCGAAGGCGGCTTTGATGTCGTGAAATTGTTGCAATTCCTGTAAGCCAAACTGAATACACATCTGGCCAATTTTCTCGATACCCACGCCGTGTTCACCGGTAATCGTGCCACCGACTTCAACACAGAGCTCAAGTATCTTTGCGCCAAACTCTTCAGTGCGTTTTAACTCACCCTTAATATTGGCATCATATAAAATTAAAGGGTGGAGGTTGCCATCGCCGGCATGAAATACATTGGCAACCGCCAGCTTATAATGTTCGGAGAGTTCTTTTATTCTGCTCAGCACAAAGCCAAGTTGCGCTCGGGGAATGGTTCCGTCCATGCAGTAGTAATCAGGTGCCATGCGACCTACTGCGGGAAAGGCGGATTTACGTCCTTTCCAGTACTCGAGTCGCTGTTGTTCTGATTCGGATACTCTAACCTCGGTTGCGTGTTCAGAAATTATCAAGTTTTTGACATTTTGTATCTGCTGATTTACATCCTCGCGGTTACCATCGAGTTCACATAATAGAATGGCTTCTGCCTCCGTTGGGTAACCAACCTGTGCATAGTCTTCCGCAGCACGGATGGCCAGCTTATCCATCATTTCCAGGCCGGCTGGAATGATGCCGGCTGATATGATGGCTGCCACAGCTTGCCCCGCGTGTTGAACATCGTCAAATGCAGCGAGCAATACCTGGGCATATTCCGGGATGGGTAATAATTTAAGCGTGACTTCGACGACAATGCCTAACATGCCTTCTGAACCGTTCATTAAGGCCAGTAGATCATATCCCGGGTTATCGTAGCCGCCTGTCCCAAACGTTACCAGGTCACCATCAATAGTCAGCACGGTAATTTTCTGCACGTTATTGACGGTCAGGCCGTATTTTAAACAGTGCACACCGCCAGAATTTTCCGCGACGTTACCGCCTATGCTGCAGGCAATCTGTGAAGACGGATCGGGGGCATAATATAAGCCGTATTGTTTGGCTGCTTCGCTGATAGCAATATTGCGTACCCCGGGTTGCACGCGAGCCGTGTTATTAGCCGCATCGATCTCGAGGATCTTATTTAATTTAGCGAGACTTAATAACAAACAGTTTTTTTGAGGTAGAGCGCCTCCCGATAAACCTGTACCCGCACCGCGAGCGATAATGGGTACCCGATGGGCCGCGCATATTCGAACGATGGCCTGAATTTGTTCAATGGTGTCGGGCAGGGCGACAACCCAGGGTAATTCTCGGTAGGCCGATAAACCATCGCATTCATAGACATGGGTATCTTCCGCTTCATGCAGGACGCTTTCCTTTGGGAGAATTAACTGCAAGCTATGAACAAAATTCTGTTTAGATATTGTTGGTCTGATCGTCGTTTTACTCTGTGAAGCCATCACATAATCATACCCAGAGTTCAGCAATAACGCCATATGCAACATGTTTAACTATACGATCCACAAGGATATAGTCTCCGTTACAATCTTCTGGTGACGGGTATGATAAGATAACGGCAGGGGGCCATCATGATTCGTATTACTACAGTATTAGCCTTAGCAGTATTAACCGCGATTATCGGTTTGTATTTACCCACTTTCCCGGCGCTGGATTTTTTTGCCATCCTGTTGAGTGTTATTGCGGGCTTGTATGTTGGTTTTTCATTTGCGGATGGTCGTGCGGATAAAATTGCGATCGAAATTAGTTTTGCCTTAGCAATTAGTGCTTGCGCATTATTTGGCATGTGGAAGTGGATCTGGTTAATACCCGTCGGATATTTATCGTTAACGATATGGAGTGCCTGGCATTATTATTTTTATCTTGGTGCGCGGGTCAAGGCCTGGTTTGCTCCGCTGTGTGCACTTTATTGTGGTTTGATTGGACTATTTATTTTTGTGCGATTTTTTCTGCTCGTTTAATTCATTTACTCTAATGTTATTTAATTAGTCAGGTTCTGTCTGTGGTGTCAACTCGAATCGATAAATGGTTATGGGCGGCCCGGTTTTACAAGACCCGTTCGCAAGCCGGTGATGCGGTAAATGGCGGACATGTACGCGTAAATGATGTCCGCTGTAAGTCATCGCGGGCGGTGCAGCTTGAAGACAAAATTAGAATCAATAAAAACAGCACGCAGTTTATTGTATTAGTAAAACAACTTTCAGTAAAACGCGGTTCGGCACCACAGGCACAGCAAATGTATGAAGAAACCGAGCAAAGTTTGCAACACCGAGAATTAACGCAGGCGCAACGAAAGTTAAATGCGATGGCCAACCCCCGCCCACAAGGGCGACCGGATAAACGTCAACGTCGGCAACTAAAAAAATGGAGAGAAATCGAATGAACCGTCCAGTTACTCCGTTATTGGCAGCCGATACCATTATTGAGTTAATCAATTTACCCGGTGACCCCGTTGTGTTGATTGAGCGCAAAAATGAACCCTATGGTTGGGCAATACCCGGAGGTTTTGTCGATGTGGGTGAATCGCTTGAAGCGGCGGCGGTACGCGAAGCCAAAGAGGAAACCTGTCTGGATGTCGAGTTACTAAGCTTGTTGGGCATATATTCAAATCCCGCACGTGATCCGCGAGGGCATACCGTGACGGCCGTTTATGTCGCTCAATCAACAGGAACACCGATTGCGGCGGATGATGCTAAATCGCTGGATTTTTTCACCCTGGATCGTTTACCTTCGCCGCTGGCGTTTGACCACCAAATGGTGTTAGCCGATTATCAGCGGTATCGCGAACAGTCTGAAGTCGCGCCGTTACGATTTTAATAATTTATTTCGAGGTAAGTATGGCCACCGTAGATCTGGACAGTAGTAATTTTGTAGACACCGTAAACAACAATGACATTGTGATCATTGATTTTTGGGCGCCCTGGTGTGGTCCCTGTCAGTCCTTTGCGCCGATTTACGATGAATTGTCTGATCAGTATACCGATGTTGTCTTTAGTAAAGTGAATACGGAAGAACATCAGGATTTAGCCGCACAATTTCAGATTCGTTCCATTCCAACTCTGTTGGTATTCCGTGAGCAAATTATTATTTATCAGGAAGCCGGTGCCTTGCCGAAAGATGGTTTGAACAAACTGGTTGAACAGATTAAGGCACTTGACATGGATGAGGTAAGGAAGTCGGTTGATACGGAAGATTAGCTTTTATTCATTCTGTATTTCTAACGTACCTGTTTATTGTCATTCTGAGCGAGCGAAGAATCTTGATTTTGTTTCGGTTATATAGAAAATTAATGGGGGTCAGAGACGTATTTTTTGCTAGCAGATCGAAAAATTATTAAAGGTCAGGTAAAAATACGTCTCTGACCCCAATTAATTTCTGACCCCAATTAATTCTAATTTTTACATCAGCCCATCAAATAAAATCACATCCACTTCTTCTCCGGCTGCGATTGAGCCGGAGTCTTGTGGGATAACGGCAAAACAATTGGCCTGACTCATCCCGCTTAAAATGTGTGAGGCCTGTATTCCTGATGCATCGACCATTAATTTCCCATCTTCATGTGTTGCAATGCCACGTTGATAATCGGTGCGACCGGGACGTTTTTTGATAGTTGATTTGGTGATGGCCTTCGCGGTGAGCGGTTGCTGATAAGCCTGCCCCATCATGTGGCGAAGTGCGGGTAAGGCGAATAAATAAAACGTCGCCATGACGGAAACAGGATTGCCGGGCAGGCCAAAAAACAGGGCATTGTTAATTTTACCCAGCGCTAAGGGCTTGCCGGGTTTCATGGCCACGCGCCAGAAATCCACCTTACCGATTTTATCTAACACCAATTTAACGTAGTCGGCCTCGCCAACCGATACACCGCCCGAAGTGATCACCGCATCGGCGATGTCGGCTGCATTTTTAAAGGCCGTTTCGATGGCCTGCTCATCATCCCGAATCACGCCCATGTCGATCAACTCAACGTCCATTTTTTTGAGCATGCCGAAGATCGTATAACGATTGCTGTCATAGATCTGGCCTTGTTCTAATGGCTCGCCAACCGAACGCAATTCATCGCCGGTTGAGAAAAAGGCAACGCGCAATTTACGCCTGATATTGACTTCCGGGTAACCCAACGAAGCCAGCAAGCCCAACTCCGCCGCACCGATCGTCTTGCCGATGGTTAACACGACACTGCCCTGTTGCATGTCTTCACCGGGATGGCGTACGTTTTGTCCAGCGCAATGCCCCTGGCCAACCGTAATGACATCACCGTCGCGGGTAATTTGTTCCTGCATGATCACCGTATCGGTACCATCGGGAATTTGCGCCCCGGTCATGATGCGCACGCATTGTCCGAGCTGAACCTTTCCGTCAAAGGAACCTCCAGCAAACGAAGATCCAATGACATTTAATTTAATATCCGCATCTGATTTTAAATCCGAAAAGTTAAGCGCATAACCGTCCATCGCCGAATTGGCAAAAGACGGGACATTGATCGGTGAGATAATATCCTCGGCCAGTACCCGATCCAGGGCTGAACGAATGGCGACCCGCTCAATACCAGTAACCGGTTTTGCGAGTTGCGCTAATTGCTGATGAACCTGTTGCACAGTGAGTAACGAGGGGTTGGGCTCATCGCACCCCGCTTTAACATCAATAGGGGACGCAGTTACCGGGATATTTTTCATAAAATGTACCTTAGTAATGATATTTCAGATGACTGAATGAGCATTATGCCGAAGAGACTGGGGACTGATCCAGTATCTCTGTCTGGATAAAGTGCGCAATCAACTCCGGGTTGTTGAAATCGAGCTGGGCAATCTGGACAGAGTCGGGCAATGGCGCATCACTGGCCACGGCAATAATATTTGGATCATCCAGACACATAAGATCATGCTTCAGGCTGGGGCGGATGCATTCTATCTTGGTATAGACGACCTGCTTAAAGCCTTCCACCAGGATCAAATCAAGATTTGTAGTATCAAGTTGTTGAATTAAGTACTCGAGCTGGGCCTCATCTTGATCGGGTGTTTCCACCATCAAAGCCCAACGTTGCGAGGAGGCCACCAGCATTTGATCGGCACCGGCCTTACGCAATTCATAGCTGTCTTTGCCGGGCACATCGATATCAAAATCGTGATGGGCATGTTTGATCATGCCGATGCGAATGTCGCTGTTTCTTAATAAAGGGATGAGTTTTTTTAGCAGTGTGGTTTTGCCCGTGCCGCTGTAGGCAACCAAACCCAGCACAGGGATGGCGCAGTTAATCATGTTGCAGGCCCCGACTGGATTCAGCCTGTTGTAACTGTTGCCGGGTATTAATATTCATAAAGGCATCCACCTGGTCTGAGAAGTCGATGCGTTGAGCCTGAATATGTTGTAAAAAAGTATGCATCGCGAGTTTTTGTTGTTCAAGATGTAATAATAAATCGGCTGTTAATGAAGAATGCAAAAGACAGCAGCCATTATGCATGCGTTGCCCATCATCAGCCACATAGGCTTTGGCGTCGGTGTCCAGACGAGTCATGCGTTCGACATAATCCAGCGGCAGGTTTGGGGTGTCACAGGGAACAGTGAGTAACCACTCCGCGGCGCTGGCCTGCAGTGCGCTATATATGCCGTTCATGGGGCCCAGATTGCC
>QILH01000028.1 GCA_003233255.1 Gammaproteobacteria bacterium
TTGAAGATGCCTTATCGATTTGTATACAGGTGGCCGAAGGTCTTAATGTCGCCCACCACAACGGCATCGTTCATCGTGATATCAAGCCGGCCAATATCATGCTGGTGCAGGATGGCAGCGTCAAGATTCTGGATTTTGGTATCGCCAAGGTTGAAAACGTCAACCTGACGCGTACCGGTATGGGCGTGGGCACACTTGCCTATATGGCCCCCGAACAAATACAGGGCAAGGATGTGGATGCCCGTGCCGATGTCTGGGCGCTCGGCGTTACCCTGTATGAAATGTTGACCGGACAATCCGCCTTTAAGGGCAACGGCACCCATCAGGTCGTGCAGGCAGTACTCAATAGTGATGATGATCCGGCTGATTTAATTAGCCAACACAATATAAGCCAACATATTCCCGAAGCACTACAGGGTATTTTACTCAAGGCCATGCAGCGCGATCGAAATCTTCGCTATGAACAGATATCGCTATTTTTAAATGATTGTTCTCAACAGCACACCATCCTGAGCTACGAAAATAATGTTACCCGACCGGCGATGCATTTAAATCGTTCACACAAAACCGCCTTCGCCTGGGATCAGGCTTTTCTGGATTGTATAATTGATATACTGACACCGGTATTAGGTCCCATCACTTCTCGGTTGGTAAACCGACAGGCCAAGCGGGCAAATGATGTTGAAAGCCTGTGTTCGGCATTATGTGAACTGCTACCAGACGCGCCCTCGCGCAAGGCCTTTGCCGCTAAAATGAAATTGAAGGCCAGCATGAACACCCGTCCCCCTTCACCGAATGCGATTAAGGAGAGTAACCCCAGCGCCCAACTTGACCTGTCACCTCTACAGCTTGCACAAATCGAAACCATTCTGCTGCCCTGTATTGGCCCCATTGCCGGTTCAGTGATCCGCCGGGCGCTGGCGACCACCAGTGACTGGAATGAAGTATTGCAAATATTTTCCGACAGTCTGGCCGAAACAGATGATAAGATCGCGATCAGAAATGACATTAAGGCGGTAATCGATGACTAAGATTCAATATTTTGTATTATTAATTTCTGGCCTTGCTGGAAATGCGAATGTGCTCGCGACCGAAAATTGGTCAGTCAGCATGGAAGAAGATCCGATCAGCCGATCTAACATATGTTTACTCGTCTCCAAAATTTATACGATTGACGATGGCCAAACTACCACGCCAGTGCAACTGATTTATAACGGTGAAAAACTGTTTGCGAAAACCAAATCCGATATCGATATGAGTTACCCAAAAATCGGCTTACAGATTGATACTCACCATCCGCATAAAATATCCAGAATACACAAACAAAATATTGCGGTGTTTGCGAATACCAACAATGCAATCCACCAGCAATTTATTGATGGCCGCGAAGCACATTTAGCGCTCGGGTTCTGGCCCACCTGGCCGCAAACCCATACTCGAATGATCAACTTTAGTTTAATAGGCTATACTAAGGCCCACACGCAATTTAAAAAATGCCAGAATGATGGCAAGCAACCCTGACCACAGATTTTTTCTGTCCACTTTAAATTATTTTACAGGTAATAAAGAATGAAGCTCTGGCTCAAATTTAATCTAGCTTTTCTGGTCGCCTTTGCCGTTGGTTTAACCGCAATTGGTATGGTTTCCTATGAAGTCTTACAACGTAATGCCCGAGAAGAGGTTCTGCATACCGCTGGCATCATTATGCAGGGGGCGATGTCGATTCGAAGTTATACGATTGATGAGATACGCCCACTATTATCGGTTCAGCTTAAACGTAATTTTTTACCGCAAACCGTACCCGCCTATGCCGCCACCAATAATATCGCCCGCCTGAGGAAAATGTATCCAGATTATTCATATAAAGAGGCCACCTTAAATCCAACCAACCCAGCCTCACGCGCCACCGAATGGGAAACGGGAATAGTCGAACATTTTCGAAATAATGGGCAACAATTAGAACTGGTAGGTGAGCGTGACTCCCCAACCGGAAAAAGTTTATACATTGCACGGCCGATACGAATCAAAAAAGAAAGTTGTTTAACCTGCCATGGGAAAATAAGTGACGCACCCGAATCCATGCTGGCACGTTATGGTGAGTCCAATGGATTTGGCTGGTCGATGAACGAAGTCGTCGGCAGCCAAATCGTCAGCGTACCTATGGAGGTTGCGCTGACACGCGCAAAAAAAACACTGACCACCTTTTTGATCGCCACCGGCAGTGTGTTACTGGCCATGATTATTCTGTTAAACATCCTACTGTATCGTATCGTAGTTCGACCGGTTAAGAAAATGTCATCGATCGCGCATGATGTCAGTATGGGTAAAATGGATATACCAGAATATGAACTTCAGGGTAAAGACGAAGTGGCTTCACTGTCGCGTTCATTTAACCGCATGCGGCGTAGTCTGGTGAATGCAATGAAACTGATTGACGACTAAATTTAGTCGTCACCGTCAGCGCTTAATTCACGGTATAACCATGCCTTGGCAAAACGTAACTCACGATCGACCGTTGCCGCTGATATGCCCATGACTTCAGCGATTTCATCATACGTCAGGCCGCCATAAAAACTAAGCTCAATAACCTGAGACTTACGTTGATCAAACGCTTCGAGTTTGCTTAATACGTCTTCTAACTCAAGGATATCGGCCTGCTCACCGGCACCAATACGGGTCTCGTGCAAAGTCACCTGAATATTATCGCCACCCCGTTTTTCACGGCGTTTGGCACGCGCATGATCCACCAGAATACGTCGCATAGTGTTCGCCGCAATGGCAATAAAATGCGCACGATTTTGCCAGGTAATATCAGTATCGACTAATTTCAGAAAGGCTTCATTCACCAGAGCCGTAGCCTGTAAAGTATGACCGGCATTTTCACCACGCATGTAACCGGCGGCCAATTGGCGAAGATTATCCTGCACCATCGGCAGCAGCTCGTTTAATGCATTTTTCTGACCTGCACGCCAATTCAGTAATAACTTCGTAACATCTGACTGTTTTTGCATAGTATCTATTTAATTCGGATTTCTTCTCTGCACAGTATAACTATACCTTGATGCCGCTATTAATTAAACACACTTGTTCTTTGCTGTTTGCCTTCGCTGCCACAAGCCCTGCAGGGCAATCAGTATGGCGATTAGCCCAATGTGCTTAATTTTTATTTGACGTCTAACTATTATTTCTCTCATCTTACTTCTCCCATCAAGCGCTATTCACGACCATCTGGTCGCCTCTATCCTTGAAGGCGTCATCTGCAGAGAAATCACCTCATATTATTTCAATTAACTTCATATAGTTGCCCCCTCCCTAAAATAGGTTAATTCAGTGAGGTAAACAGGCTAGCTATGACGCTTACTGGTTAGATACGACAAAAATTAACAACAGACGAAAAACGATTTCACACGAATAGAGGAAAACAGGCCATGAAGGAAACACAGAAGGAACAGATCAGTCATTCACTGGTATTTGTCGCCATGATGCTGCTGGTCACAGCACTCGGAATAGGTGGCCAATTGGGAATTGTGGTCAGTTTCGTCGCTATTTTACTAACCGCAGGCGCAGTAGGTGTTGGCTTGATAAAAAGTCACAGAACAAGTCCAGAGGATCGAGGGAAATAACTTCGTAATTGGTGCCACAGCACACTCAGAACCCGCAACTGACTCAAAATATTTCCAAAATCACCTTGATTGTGTCCTGCACACATGGACTATATATAGAGTATGTTCTAGAAAAGTTATCAACTTCTGATAGCTTACCTAAAGGAACAAAGGAGGCGTAAAATGAAAACGCAACGATGGCAAGACTGGACAATTGTATTATTAGGTGGATGGCTGGTACTTTCACCGTTTATTGGTATCGGCGCAATAAGTGATACGGCCGCCATCAACTCATACTTGATCGGGACGGCAGTAGTATTATTTTCATTCGCGGCTATCACCGGCCCCCAAGTGTGGAAGGAATATACCAACATGACCCTGGGTATCTGGTTGGTCGTCGCCCCGTTTGTACTGGGCTTCGCGAATCTGCCTGGTCCAATGTGGAATCAAGTTATCGTCGGCCTTTTGGTCGCCGCTATTGCTCTTGGTGTTACCCTGGATAAGACCGCACCAACGGAAGGACATGGTCCGCATGGTCATGGACATACGTAGTGACTTCTGGCTGGCTGACAGGAGGCAGCAAACAGCTCGGATCTGATAGACAAGCCGGTAACGGAGTTGACAACTAATCCGTATCCGTATTGATAACTGGAAGGATCCGAGTTGTTTTAAACTGTGTAATTATAATCCCGACAAGTTGAACCATTAAATCTTATCAATCTAACCCATTTTATTTCCAGGTATGCCACGTGGTACCCTATGTTGCTTGTGGTATGTACTTTTCTGGTTCCGCCTCAAACTTCGCCTTGCAGGATCCACAACAAAAATAGTAAGCCTTACCCTGATATTCAAATCCCTCGTTCGTCGCCGAGCGACTCACTTCCATACCGCAAACTGGATCCTTAAGGTTCTGTTGCTGTTCTGTGATTTTAGAATTCATTATTGACTCCTTATAATTTAAAGAAAATATATCTCAACGACCCTAAATTACATGAGCATAAATTCATGCTCTACGATCGTTAATGTCACGGGGCTATGTGTTTGTTTGACTTATTCCGCTTACCATGGCCACCATGTCCCAGCAGATGCATGCCAATAAGCACAACACCTACTGGCGTTCTTACTATCCTGATCGCTGGTTATGTTGAATGTACAAACTAAGTATAGAAGATGTGTGTTAGTAACAGGTCAAGTCGCACTACCACAGGAATACACTATTATTTTCATATGTGTGCGGGATTCAGGTAAAAGTACAACACAATATTATTTTAAGGAATAAGCAAAAGAAACGCTGTATAAAGCAGTTTCTCGCTCAGCAGACAATCATTGAAACAACGCTGCCTCATATATACCTCTCCTTATATATACTTAGTTGATTTCGCGCACCACAACACCTGAAACTATTTACGTAAATTATTATGAATGCCCTGTCGTCCTGCATAAACCCAACCTTCATCACGCCATTAAGCGGTCAGGGTGGCGGCAGCGGCACCAGGTGCAATCACAATCCTCGGCCGACGCATCCGGCGCCGGACGCTTTGAATGATGCAAGCGGTTTATAAACGGAAAACACAGTGCCTTCCAAAATCGCGGCGCCGTGTAATCATGCAGCCAGCGGCGTCCGTCTGGTTTGCGCTGCATGGCACGATCGATGCCGTTCAGTAAAAGGTTAAATCCACTATCATTCATGCGTTGATAAAAATAACGGTTTACCAAAACCGCCTGAAGCTGTCCGCCCAACCGCTCGTGCCAGAGGCGATCGTAATCCTCAGGTCGATCGGCAAGCAATGCCTTTGCGGCAAGACATCCTGAAAGCATCGCGTAACGCATGCCGAAGCCCCACAGCGCATCCTGGAAACCAGCTGATTCGCCTGCATACAATAGTCCGCCTTTACGTGCTGAACGGGGGTATAAAAAATTGGCCGCACCGCCAGTATGTCGTGGGTTGTTCATCTCCAGTTTCATTTTGTCGTAAAAAAATTCCTCACAACGTTGTAGATATTTTTTCTCATTATGAAAGTCGGCATACATCCATGACATCAACGTGCCATGTCCACCCTGAATAAGCAGGTAGGCATATCCCCCAGGAGCCAGTTGGTTCGACAGTGCGACATGTGCGCCATCGACCATATCCGTTTCAAACAGGTAACCCACACCAATGGCGTCAGCACCGTGCGGACCACCGGCATCGATTCCCCCGGCCGGTAACTGGCGGCAGGTTTCTCCAAAACGAATCTCGACCCCGGCGTTCAACGCCTGTTCTTTAAGGGCGATATCAAGGGTTCCTGCTTCGCCACCACGATGAACGATATAGGCCATCGGTTGCGGTGAATGGTAATGGTGTTCGTGACCGTCAGGATCAAACAAGGTCACATCATGAAACGGGGTTGCCGAAAAATTGGTTTCTATGCCCAGCCCGGTCAGTTCCTGCAGAACGTTGCCGGCCGTTGTCCAGTTTTCCAGCCCCTGCAGATCGCCATGAAAACGATTGCCCACCTCGGCATGGCGTTCATACACGATCACATTCCGCCCCGCTTTGGCCAGAGTGATGGCTGCGGCCAGACCTGCGGGTCCAGCACCCGAAATGGTTATTGCATCCTTATCAACGCCCATCGTCAACAGCCTCCGTTACTGTTTAGTTTTATCTAAGTTGCATCAACTGCATTCGTACACACAGGCTAACATTCGCAACCTTTTTCATATAAGTCATCACGTCGCAGACCGACCGTTAACGGTTCTCGATTGTGCCCCGCCAACACCTGAAAGACATTAATGTTGCCCACGTCGAAGTAGTAAGCCGAACCTGCCATATAAAAAAGCCATACCCGGTAAGTTGCCTCACCCACCATCGCCACGGCCTGTGCCTTGTTTATCTCCAACGCCTTGACCCAGCAACGCAGGGTCAGGGCATAGTGACGACGCAAGCCCTCTACATCAATTATCTCAAAACCGGCACTTTCCATTGCCGCAACGATGTCACCAATGCGCGCCAGTTCACCGTCTGGAAAAACATAACTATTGATAAAGCGGGTGATGGGGGTATCCCGCCAACCGGTGTCGTTGGTGATGCCGTGGTTGAGAAATAAACCGCCGGGAGCCAGCACCCGTTTGATGGTGTTAAAATAAGTCGGAAAGTTAGCCACGCCGATATGCTCAAACATACCAACACTGACCACCCGGTCATACCGTGCATCAGCGGGCAGGTCACGATAATCTCGTAATTCAACCGTAACATGATCTTGCAGACCATCTTTGCGTATCCGTTCATTCGCATAGGCCGCCTGCTGTTCACTCAGCGTGATGCCATATGCCTTGACCCCATAATTCTGTGCGGCCCAACACACCAGCGCGCCCCAGCCACAACCAATATCCAGCAAGGTTTCACCCGGTGTCAGGCGCAGCTTACGGCAGATGTAATCCAGTTTGTCATTCTGAGCTTCATCCAGTGATTGATCCGTACCGGAAAAATAGGCACAGGAATAAACCATTTCCTGATCCAGCCACATCTGATAAAAATCGTTACCGACATCGTAATGGTGAGATATGCTCTGTTTGGTATTTTGACGTTCAGCACGACTGGCGCGTATCGCCTTTATGTTTTTCACACGAGGATGACCTGGTAACTTTAATGCCTGCCACATCAGATGTAATTTTCTTGTCCAGGGTATAACCAGATCACGCATATAACACACCATGTCAAATAAATGCTCAACATCACCCTCGATATCGACATCCTGTGCCAGGTAGTCTTCGGCCAGATGCACCACATTTCTACGTAAAATCAACTGGCGCAACACCGAGGGTTGATTGAAAACCACAGTGCACGGCGCATCCGCATTCCCCACCGCAAATTTTCCATCCCATAATTGTATCGCGACGGTGCCCTTATAATTAGCCAGAATCTGTTTCAGGATTGAGTGTCCAGCTGCAGTGGCAGTCTGCAAACGAGTTGTATATTGATTGTCGGTCGGGTTTTTCATGGCAAATCCTTCATGTAGATTTTCTTCTGAAAACATGAGCAATGTCTTAGCGACGGGTGAGTCTAATGACATCATCGAGGAGACACGACTCGTTACCTTACTTAACCAGATATCTTTAAAACATTACCTTTGTTAATGAACTATTATTACTAACATGGAAATAGAACCTTCAACAACGGTAGGTACGGTACTTCGAGACTATCCAGAACTCACTGACTGGTTCATGGAACTAGGCCTGTGTGGCTGCGGCAATGATTCAACGATGATGTGGACAATGCAACGTCTGGCACAGGAAAAAGAGATGGATCTTGCCGCCCTGCTTGAGAAAATAAATAACAAAATTGAAAATGCATGATCATCTGCCCATGATTAAACATCATAATTTTTAAAACGGGTTTATGTAGAAGCGGACTCAGACCGCAATACGCCCTGAATCGCGGCCTGAGGCCGCTCCTACCAGTCAAACCACAGCTTAATTAAAGACTTACTTGCCTGACCGGGCCAGATGGGCTTTACCAAAGCCCATCCAGCATAGCCTTTAGTCCTTTACCTGTTTACTTCTTTTCAAGCTCCTTAACTTTCTTCTTAAGCTTTTTCATCTCCTTGTTCATCTTGGCGAAGTTAAACCACTGTTCACCTTCAACCGGAAGCATCAACGAAGAGCCATAAACTCTCCATGAAT
>QILH01000180.1 GCA_003233255.1 Gammaproteobacteria bacterium
AACCGTGCCTACCCTGCAAAGGCCACATAAAGTGTCAGGAGCGAGAAGGTTGGCAGGCTATTTAACTGTAACCATAGCCCCTTTCAGTGGCTTTCACCATACCACCCGCTCCAAATTTGGGGTCAGCGTAAAAATTATTCTCTCATCACTACCGTGGTCTTTCATTGCCAACCAGTCTTTACGCTAACCCCAAATACTCCCACTACCTTTCTACAGATTCTGACTCACGCTCGCTGGAAGTATGCGGTGCGGGTTCCGGCGCATCTTCTTTTTCACTACTTATCTCTAGTGACGGCACCAGGTAGTTGCTTAAATTCTGAATCAGAAATGCACCAGCAAATACCTGATTTGTATTGTTTGGCTCAACAATACTTTCAGCGTGGTACCATTCTGCCTGTGTGCGTTCATGATCGATGTCCAACAATACATAGCCGCGATGAAACAGGTCAACGTACTTCATATGTGGATTGGTTGCCATTAAATACTGTGCGGTTTGATCTGCTTTCACTTCATTCTGTATTGCTGGCGAGGTTACCGCCGGAGTAACAAACTCAACTGCGACAGAACCCTGTCCCGTTTGCGTATTATACTGGCTCGAATCATAGGGATTGTCAGTAATATCCATCGCCCATGAGGAATGTATGTCTCCTGTTAAAATGATGGTGTTGTCAATATTGTTATCCCGCAAATGATTTATCACACGTGTACGGCTGGCTGGATAGCCATCCCATTGATCAACATTAAAAACCCGCCCAGCCACGATCAACTGGCCAAACATCACCTGTTGTCCCAGAACGCGCCAACGGATATCGTCATCTTTGGAATTATCCAGACTATCCAGCAACCATTGAGCCTGTTCATCGCCTAACAGTTTACGATTGGGATCATTGAGCGCCGGATCCAGGTCATTTGCCACCTGCTGATCACGACCATATAGTCGCGTGTCCAGCATTATCAAATCTATCAGATTACCAAACCGGAATTTACGATAACTCTTTAACGGGTCGTTTTTGTCAACTTGACGAATCGGTATCCATTCATAATAAGCCTTGACAGCCGCTGCACGCCGATCCAGCCATTCGCCTTCACCCAACTCCGGGTTATGGTTTTCCGCTCCATTATTCCATGCATTGTTAGCTGTTTCATGATCATCCCATACAGTAATAAATGGATGCTGACGATGCGCCTCCTGTAAATCGGGATCCAGACGATATTGTGCGTAGCGTGTACGATAATCATCCAGTGTAATAATCTCTGCATTCGGTTGCGGTATACGATTTAATGCTGTGCCATCACCATAGGTTCCGTTGCCATATTCATAAATGTAATCACCGAGATGCAATACCGCATCCAGATCATTTCGCTGCGCAATCATCCGATACACATTAAAATAACCAAATGGGAAATTTGAACATGAAGTGAAGGCAATACGAAGTTTATCCACATGACCAACCGCCAGGGTTCGGGTACGGCCTACAGGGGAATCCGCTCCAAACGCATGAAATTGATAGTAATATGTGGTTCCAGGCTGCAAACCCTCTGCATCGACCTTTACGGTAAAATCCTGTATATCCGATGCAAATGTCATTCCTTCATTTACAACCGTATCAAATTCCGGATCGCGTGCAATTCGCCAATTCACCGGCACAGTTTTTTGATTACGCCGCCTGGAGCTGATTCGAGTCCATAAAATCACACGATCGTGCAATGGGTCGCCACTCGCAACACCATGCTGAAACAATATGTTTTTATCCGCATGCTCATCTTGCTTATCCTTATTACTGGCAAATGTAGAACCAACAGGATGAAGTAGCACACCGCTACTGCCTAAAGCCTGCACAAATCGACGACGTGTAAATTTCATAACAATTCCCCGGTCAGAATAAAATATGAAAACTGATTTTAGTACCTTAGAAATAATTTTCTGTGCATTTTGCAGAAAATTATTTCGTGAAGGTACTTATCTTGTGGTTTATCCAGGTTAGGATACGGATATGACAATTTAGAGTACAATGGAAATATAAAGACCTTCCACTGGAGTGCGAGGTTATTGGCCAATGTTCACCTCATTTGCGGTAAGTAAAATGCAAGTGACAGGCGGAGGCATTAGAAAATCACAATATAGAACTCGTATACCATCGATACGCTGGTGAAACTGTCGCCCTGAAAGGCGACTCTAACAACCTGTTGTTTCAAGAATTTAGCTGATATCATTGGCCGAAAGGAACTTGATCTTACGGTCGTTTTACAACTTAATAAATTCCTGCACACATTTTACGCAGCAACACTTTAACTTACCCGGAATAGAAACCTGTTCGGGCAAATTGTATAGTTATCAAAGAATTAAAATATGATGTGAGGGATGTTATCGAAAGAGTCAGATATTTTGGATATTGAATGAAAAAGTCAATGAAAGCAGCCCTGTTATCAGCTTTTGTGTTTCCTGGCGCTGGGCATTTTTTCTTAAAGAAGCATATAACAGGTGCTATTTTGGCCGGAGCCACATTTGCGTCGCTATATTTTCTGGTATCCCGAATGGTAGAGCGGGCCCTACAAATAACCGAGAAAATCCAACGTGGTGATATTCAACTGGATATTGCAGCAATTACAGAATTAGTATCAAAACCAACGAGCACTGAAACTCTACTCCTTAATATTACTTCGGCTATTTTAATCGTTTTCTGGATAATTGGTATTGCCGACTCTTATAGAATTGGCCACACACAGGACAAAGGCGATGTAACAGGCGGTTAAAAACAACAATCTAACACAAAGAGCGTTCACATGGACCCTCCATGCTCACCAGTGAATGCAGCGTTATCCATGAGCGTGAACTTGCTGCCTGGTTGTTCTATATAAGATGCCTTTATTTTAATGAGAATCGGGGCCCATGAAAACTGGGGGGGTTAAAATTAATATTCAGATATTTCAAATAACTGCAACTGAATCCGATCATCTTCTGTTGGTATAAAACGTGTTATTATCATTTCTCTATGCCCCATCAGTAACGGCTTTAATAAAGTTTCCTCAAGCGACAGCGGTGCTCTAATAATAAGACGAGAAGGTGTTCTTGCGGCAATATCGCCGATCATCTGGTATGCACTGTTATATTGATCGGCCTTAAACACATCAACATTCAACTCAAGGCTCATATCATCAGCAGAATATATTTTATATTTTGCTGTTTTTGTAACTGTTAAATTACTAATTTTAAATCCGTCTGTCGCAAATAATGCGGCGAGCTTTTTTTCAGGTATTTTTTTGTTAGATTTAAAAGCAACATATTTCTCGCCCAGATCAACATCCACTGAATCGGCATCCACGCCCGGTAAGGTGCGGACCTTTTTAGCCACCGTATAGGTGCAAAAAGCGCAAACCATACCATCTACATGTGCATGATAATTATAGATGCCCGCCCATGCGCTCATGTTCCATATAGACAAAACCAGCACAAACAAACTGTTTTTCATTTTTCCACCCCCTGATAAACTTAATCACATATACGTCAACATTCCAGCACGACACATTTTCTTATAAATCAAACGCGATGCGTATCGGCAAAAGCAAATAGGCCGAAAAAAAACCAATGCTCCAGATAACAATAGACCCCCAGTAAATACGTCTATTCCATTTATGCGCCAAACTACAGGCCGCACCCAGCCCCTGGTCCGTAGGACAGGCGCGACCTGATCTAAACATCAGCCAGCCAGAAATAACTAACATGATGCCAGAAAAAATAAAAATCCAGATTTTATATTGACTCATCACAATTAAAAAAGGAAAGCTGCTGGTCAACGCAACAACCGTTGCGCCCATACCCAGGGTAACAAAGACAATCGGTAATGCGCAACACAGTAATGTTCCAGCTGTAGTAAACAGGGTAAAAATAGTAATGCCACTTTCTTTTAAATATGATTGATTTATAACAACTTCATTATTCATTCCATTTCCCTCAGCACACCCCTGAAACAAAACCCACTCTCTAACAGAGATTTTTTACGAAGATTATCTCATCAATACCCACTTCAAAAACAGAAACGTCATCCAGTTTTAAAAAACTGTTCCAGCTCATAAATTCAGTAACTGAATTGCATGAACACCACGTATTTTTCTTAGCGCCCAGCTATCAGCAATACAAAACCCGGAAATAAAGTAAAAATAATCGAACGGCCTAACTTTATTTTAAATTTACCTGTCGATTTCAGTCATGCTTCTAAAAGTAAATCCCGAATCATTAAATAATTTCTTCATTTGTTCATTAGTTAATTTCCTGCCTTCAGGCATATCAACTTTAACCAGGCCTTTATTCAGATCAATCTCGATATTGTTTGCACCTTTAATTGCTTTCAGTTTTTTTTCGACGCCAAAAGCACAGAAAGGACAGGCCAGACCATCGACGCGCATTTCATAATGTGCGCCACCCGCAAATACTGGAGAAATCAACAACGGAACCAGGATTGCACATGTGATTAGTCTTTTCATTTCTAATGTTCCAGCTAAAAATATTAATAAAGGAAGCTACGATCAATTACAAATGCCATTCAAAAATGACCCTGGCGCGATAACTGGATGCATCCTGATTATAGTTAAGATTCTGTGCTACAGGAATTTGTATGCCGGCTTTAATTGCAAAATTACGCTTGGTCCAGAATATTCCCGGGGAGATAAACCATTCTACACCGCCTGTCTTCGTCAGCTCTTCTCCGCCAAATTCCGAACGCTCACCCAGCTCACCATTTAACTCAAGCATCCAGACCGTATCCGGTTCCAAATAACCCGTTGGCGTTAAACGGATAGCGCCAACAAGATCAATGAATATTTGATCACCACGATCAATGCCGGCATCATTAATGCCATTATTGCGATACCTGACACTGGCCCAGCGATACCATCTCCTGCTTTCATAGCCATAAGTAAGACCAATAACCGTATCGGTGACGCCTTTTTTTAGTGTTGGAGTTTTATTATCTGCTGCTGTATCGCTGATAACTTTAACAAGTATTGCTGCAGATTCCTGTAACCCTAATGAGTCTCTGCGCCAGAAACGGTATTTAGTAAATATGGCAAGATCTCCATTCCCATTATCGCTATTAATGCCATCATTTTTGAACTCATAAGGTAAATCCACACCCAATGCCCAGTCACCTGTCAGGCCATAGGTTATATCCAGCACCAGCGCCTGCTCTTTTTCATCAACTGCTTTCTCGGCTTCTACTTCTAAAGCGATCTCAAAACCATTTTTGAACAGGACATGGGGACCAATACCAAACACTGGATCATGCGCCATGGCTGTAGTACTAACAACACTGGTCAGCACCGTTAGCATAAAACTGAATACTCGAATTACTTTCATAGCCTCTTTAAACGTTGTTATTAATTACTGCAGCCGGGATAAATTTGATTTTCAACTTTCTTCCAACGTAACCGGAGTCTACTTCCTGGAGTTAACTCCAGGTCAAGAGGGAATTTAATATTATTTAAAAACAGATCATTTACTCAATCGCAGCTATCTGACCCCGGTTCTAGTTCAGGTCCCAAAGTGATAGTCTTTGTAAAAGAAACAACCAATAGGGGGATAGAACATGACAAATATTGAAACTAGCGAATGTGAGCAGAACTGTGGGCCGGTCGATCCTTCAATGGTCAGCCCGGTAATGCGCAATGTCTATGTCTATATTAGTAACACCCTGCTGGAAGAAGGCCGAATGCCGTCACTTGGAGAGGTCGCTGAGAAGACTGAACAATCGTTGGAGGTAGTCAATCAGGTGCTCGACGCATTCGAGGGTGTTGCTGGAATCTATCGTGATCCATTTTTCAATAACGTCATTGCCTTTTATCCGGTCGCAGCTATTCCAACCATCCACAGGATCCTGCGTTTAGATGGCGGACGTATCGCATATTCGCCTTGCGCCATGGATGCACTGACGTTGGCGCCAACACTGGAACGTAAGTTAGACATTCGATCTGCGTGTAGATACTGTGACCGTGAGATCTCGATTAGCTATAATGATGACGGTAGCAAAATTACCGGGCACACACCTGAAGATATCTGGATCTGGATCGAGGATCGGATCCCGTGCGATGCGCCCTACTACCTGGTCGTGTGCATCAATACCAATTTCTTCTGTTGTAAAGATCACCTCGATAAATGGAGAGCGGCAGAGACAACTATCCACAGTGGTAAACCCTACAGTCTGAGTGATGCATTTGCCGCATCGGACCGATGGTGCACATACAAGATGTATAAGCTGGTCGTTGAAGGACGGCCCTGGGGTGGCAAAGCTCTTGATCAGGTCTGAAAACCGCAGCCCAAAACTGGAGTTGGAACACAGACCTCGCTAATTTCAGGAAAACTTTGATTAATTACGCCATTCGTGGTGAGCCCTTCGGCCGATTAAAATTAGCCCGGAATCCATGTAAAATATCTATCGCGTCTCGAATCCTATAACACCCCTGACCACCCGCTTTTGCTGGGCAAAAGCCCACTCCAGGCGTCTATCGTTTACCCCCCAGATAGCAGCTGTTCATTCTCTACGATTAAGTCACCGTTCGCCCTGAGCCCTTCGGGGGCCTCAGGAGAGCGCTGTCGAAAGATAAACAGGACTAACTCCTATGTCAGGATCTTTTTATGTCCGCGGATTCATAAAAGGTTAATTTTATTGACACATTGTTGTAAGAACAAAAACTAGATAATTACAAGTTGTACGTTGTCATGATTAGACCATTAAATCACACAGGGAGTAACTATAACTATGAACATTACTAAAAAAACATTATTGGCAAGTCTAATGTTGCCACTAATATGGGGGGTCGCCACTGTTGCCACTGCCGCTCCGAAACAGTGTCGCGATCATAATGATGCACTGGAACAGGATGCAGGCATCCGTGAAATTGCAACCCTGCCTCTGCATTGGCTAGATAGTAATCAAAACGGTAAAAGTAACCCGGAATCATGGGTGCACTTTAAAATTCTCGGCTTAAATGATTTTCACGGACAACTTTCAACCGGACGTAAGGTTGGTGGACGCCCGGTAGGTAGCGCCGCTGTTCTTGCAGCTTATCTGGAAGCAGCCGAAGCCAAGTCAGAAAATGGAGCTTTCATCGTTCATGCGGGTGATCAGGTAGGTGCAACACCTCCTGTCTCCGCCTTGCTACAGGACGAACCTTCAATTAGCTTTCTCAACATGATGGCGAATGACTATTGTGACGAATCGGATAACGATAAATCTGGTGATGACAAATATCATAACCGCAGGTCCCATCATAAAAAAAACAACGTCCGTCAACAGAAGTGCAATATTATCGGCACGCTTGGTAACCATGAATTCGATAAAGGCAGACAGGAAATGCTGCGCCTTATTAATGGTGGCAACTACGCGACCGGTCCGTTCCTCGAAGAAGAGTACGAGGGCGCTGTTTTTCCGTATGTTTCGGCCAATGTTATTAATGATGCAACCGGCAAAGCATTATTAAAACCTTATGTCATCAGGCGTGTAAAGGGGATGAAGATTGCCTTTATTGGCGCCGTCCTGCAGGAAACGCCGACCATAGTTACACCAACAGGAGTGGCAGGCCTGAGCTTTATTGATGAAGCGGATGCTATTAACAGCTATATCCCTGAATTACACAGGCAGGGCGTGCATTCAATCATTGTGACCATTCATCAGGGCACACGTCAGCGCTACTATGGAGGCCCGACGGATGCAGAAACCGGGACTCTGAATGGCTCAATTGCCGACATTGTCAATCGTCTGGATGATGATGTTGATATTGTCATTTCCGGTCATTCCCATTCATTTACCAATGCCTTGATTCCAAACACCAATGGTAAAAAAATTCTGCTAGTACAGGCCTTTTCACGCGGCACAGCCTTTGATGACATCGATGTTGCCATTGATCCACGCAGTCATGATATTGTAGAAAAAACTGCGCGCATCGTAACCACATATGCCGACATTGGACCTGGTTTGTCACCCGATAAAGATATCGCCCAGATGGTTGCCAAAGCTGAAGCCATGGTTGCACCCATGATAAGCAAAATCATTGGCGCGACAACTGCAGGTATTTCACGTAGCGCAAATGCAGCCGGGGAATCTCCACTGGGCAACCTGATTGCCGATGCCCAGCGTCACAAGATGGGAACTGACTTCAGCTTCATGAATGCAGGTGGCATCCGTGCAGACATTCCCACCGGTAATGTAACCTGGGGCGACCTGTTTACCGTACAGCCATTCGGCAATAACCTGGTCACCATGAA
>QILH01000292.1 GCA_003233255.1 Gammaproteobacteria bacterium
GATACTTTTCTAACTCAACTCAGCAAGATCTTGTTACAGGAACAAGCGGCCCTCTCCGACAAGCGATTGGACAGCATTGAAGCCCTCGCAGAACAAAAAACAAATTTAACTCAACAGATAGAACTTACGGAAAAAAAACGAGTCGGTATCTGTGCCGATTTAAATATCAAGCCGGATAAAAAAAGCCTCGGTAAATGGCTTAAAGCTCAGCCAAAACCAATTCGACAACAGATAGCCAAACGCTGGAAACGCATTACCTATTTAGGACAGAAATGTACGACCCAAAACCAGATTAATGGCATCATGGTCGCGCATCAACAACGCTTTACACACGATGCTCTTTGCGTATTACGTGGAACCGTCAGTGGTGAGAATGAATACTCTGAAAAGGGTATGCAGGAAAACAAATTCAGCCAGAATATCATCGGTAAAGTTTAATTGACCATGACTGAAACGTTAAAGTCCGAGCAAACAATTTCTTACCCACCCCATATGGTAAATCTGCTACGGCGATTACAAACCGCCCGTTCTCTGCTCAAAATTAAAATTGGTAACGACCCTACTGAATACAACAGTATCATTATCGAAACAAATAGCATAAAACATGAATTCTATCTGGATGAACTCAACTCGTCAGATGGTCATAACATGATTAAAAAAGGCATTCTCATCGACTTCGATGGGCGTCTGCAAGGTGTACGCATGCAATTTCAGGCCAGGGTATCCGGCATTGATAGCGATAACAGCATTGCCATGTATCGTCTGGCCTTACCTGAAAAAATACTTTATCAACAACGCCGCCAACACTATCGAGCCCGTGTAAATGGCGATCAAAAGCTTGCCATCTCAATTCCGGTTCCGCTAAAAAACAGGATTATTGGTGATATCGTTGACCTGTCAGCGAGCGGTTTTTGCACCCGCCTGGATTATTCGGATTCGATTAATTTTCAGACCGAACAAGCTATTTATTCAGCCACCCTCAATTTACCGGGGCGTAATAAAATAACCTGTGATATCGAAGTCCGCAGTGTGCGGACCTATCCGGATAAAGGCTATGCACTTATTGGAAGTCGATTTATTGAAATACAACCTGACCAGCAAACCCATCTCGAACGCATCGTCGCAATGCTCGACCGTAACCAGCGCCGAGCCGTCAGTTACTAATTTCAACCGTAAAGTTATGAAGCCAGCAGGGGAAGGTGGTAACATTCGGGATTATCCGACATTTTCCAGGTCCTCGTTGCATAACTGGATAATGCAATCCCCTCCTAAGGGATAGATTACAGGTTCGAGTCCTGTCGAGGACGCCATTTTCCTTTAATTACATATACTTACTGACTTTTAGCTAAGCTCCCGGGTCCGGGTTTAACCCTGTAAGAAAATGCCTACGTTTACTTCAGGATATCCCGACAGACGAAAGCTAAACAAAGCTCTATGATCTCCCCTACTGAAATGAACTTTTTGCTAATGGAATGCACAATGAATGATATATCAAACAATTTACCCCCTCGCGCTGGTGAAAATCACCGCGGTAACCCAGATCGATATTTTCATGTTATGACCGAAGGATGGTTTATCCACACACGGGAAGGTGTCCGTGGACCTTTTGTGGACCGCAACCTGGCACACAGTTTTTTACAGGATCATATTACCGATATAAAACCCGATGATGACCCAAGCTCATCATGGCGCTTATAAAAGGGGTATTATTGGATATAAACTCTCAGAACTAAAACGTATTTGCCTGGCAATATTATTTGGGGCAATTATTCAGGGGCCCACTGGCCCCTTTTTTTTAGGCTAATCTCTGTATCGTGTCACGCCACTGTTCATTTTCATTGATATCCTGTTTCAATAAAATCTTGGTGCCATCAAGACCATCAATCCAGCCATTTATACCGGGTACCGGTTTATTTTCAAATCCCCACCAGACCCCATTTGCATCCTGGGCGATCCAGTTGAGGGTTTTTTTATCGATTGAAATCGAGCTCTCAGAATGAGTAATGTGCGCATTTTCTAAACGACTCAATACATTATCGAGCTCTTTTTTACCAATTTGCATGGTGGGATCAAATTCCATGGTCGCCGGTTCGTGATCAATTTCTTCGATAGTAATCGAATATTTACCAATTACAATGACATCACCATCCGCCAGCATTTTGTCATTTTCAGTCACCCCGTTAACAATAGTGCCATTGGTACTATTGCAATCCTGAATCACCAAACCGTCCGGTTTCATGAGTATCCGTGCATGATGGCTACTGACCGTCGTGTCTTCCAGACGCAAATCATTATCCAGCTTACGGCCAATCTTGAAGATCTCACGACTAATGATGAGTTCATCAATCTTGCGACCGTTATAGCGCACAATCAATTTATTCAACATGGAATAAAAGTACCCAAAGATTTATATTTAGCATAAGTATAGGAAATAAATAGCCTATTTTTCTATTTGATTTTCAAATTAGCTATAATTTCTCTAATGAACATAATTTCAGCATTTTTTTCGATAAACCCGAACTAATGTACATTTATAATACAAGCCTGGCGCAGGATTATCGCCGCCGAAGTATATTCGGCCGCCAACGTCTCTCTTTATTTTTGCTTACGTGCCGCGTAAGTTGAACTTCCGCCGGCCGCGCGCGCATTCAGATCGCTGGCAACCGATTGCGCGTGCTCTGTAACCGCCCGTAATGAGCCTGGTTTCAATCCTTCGATCTTCGAACCGCCCTGCCCAATCACATAACGGTGCCAGTTTCCCGCTGGCAGGCCCTCGGGAGGATCGGTTTTCTCAACGCTTTCGACTTTATATTTGTCTGACGCTTTTGGCTTGACGGCCTCTTCTGTTGATTCCACTTCTGTACTCATTTTATCGACTCCTTTGGTTGGCCTGTCCCGAACTCGCTCTGGAACGATTACCGTTATTTCGGTTTGCATGCATTGGCGATTGAGAACCTTTGCGTTTTGAAGGGGCTTTGCGATGACCTTGACCACGTTTTGAATTTCCCGAACTACCCTTGCGCCCTTTTTGAATGGGTTCGGCCTTAATCGACGGATCGGGCTCATAACCCGGCTTAATATCTTTGGGAATTTCACGTTTGATCAATCGCTCAATGTCCCTGAGCAAGCCAAGTTCATCCACACAAACCAGCGAAATAGCAACACCCTCATTGCCCGCTCGACCCGTCCGGCCTATTCGATGAACATAATCTTCCGCAATATTCGGTAATTCAAAATTAACAACATGAGGTAATTGATCTATATCTAGACCCCGTGCAGCGATATCGGTTGCCACCAGCACCCGTATCGCACCGCTTTTAAAATCGGCTAATGCCCGGGTACGAGCACCCTGACTTTTATTGCCATGAATCGCTGCTGCGGTAATCCCATCCGTGCCAAGCTGTTCAGATAAACGATTCGCGCCGTGTTTGGTGCGCGTGAATACCAACACCTGGCGCCATTCCTGCGAACCGATCAACCACGATAATAATTCACGTTTGCGCTTACGATCGACCGGATGAACGATCTGTTCGATGCGCTCAGCCGTAGTGTTTTCCCGTGCGACCTCGATCATCACCGGATTATGCAGTAAACCCTGAGTAAGTTGTTTTATCTCTTTGGAAAAGGTCGCCGAAAACAGCAAATTTTGTCGTTGCTTCGGTAGCAGGGCCAGCACTTTGCGAATATCTTTGATAAAGCCCATATCCAGCATACGATCGGCTTCATCTAACACCAGTACTTCAACCTGAGAAAGATCCACGGTTCTTTGACCAACATGATCGAGCAGGCGCCCGGGAGTAGCAACGAGGATATCTACGCCCTTGCGTAAACGGCTAATCTGCGGGTTGATACTCACGCCACCAAACACGACCATTGATTTCAACGGCAAATAAGCCGAATAGGTGTTTACACTTTCCGCCACCTGCGCGGCTAGTTCGCGGGTTGGGGTCAGAATCAGGCAACGTACCGGACGGCGTTGTTTACCATTCCCGGCCGGTTTTGACTGACTTAGACGTTGCAACATCGGCAGAGTAAATCCTGCGGTTTTACCGGTGCCGGTCTGAGCACCGGCTAAAATATCACGGCCCTCCAGAATGACAGGAATAGCCTGATTTTGAATGGGGGTGGGTTGAGTATAACCGTGCTCGCTAATCGCGCGCAGCAATTCGGCCGACAGGCCGAGAGAATCAAATGACATGTGTAGTTTGCCCTTCAAGGGTTTGAGTTACCGCCTACCCAAGTAATGACTTGAGACAGTCCAGGTGGGAACAATTAAATCGTCTTCGAGGCTTAACGTGGAAAAAGTCCGCGAATGGGACACAGACTGAAGTGTGTCGTGTTTGTAAGTTGAGTGAGTATATCAGAAATTAAGCATTCACTGTTGGATTTCAGGTATTTTTCGCCCCAAAAGGGTAGAAAATCGCTAAAAACAACCCATTTTGTGTTGCTCATGTATAGTGTTTGTAGTTAAAAAAGAGTTAAACTATCGGCCAGCTACATATCATCCTGGTTTTTACAGAATACTGTTGTACGTTTTTCCTGTTAAATACCTCGTAAGATTTGTAACATTTTTTAAAATATTTAATGAGGTATTTATACTATGGCAACAGGAACCGTTAAATGGTTTAACGAATCCAAAGGCTTCGGCTTTATCACTCCTTCAGATGGCAGCAAAGACGTATTCGTACATTTTTCTGCAATCGCCAGCGAGGGGTTTCGCACCCTGGCGGAAGGTCAGCAAGTCACTTATGAAGTTGAAGATGGTCCAAAAGGCCCACAGGCTTCTAACGTAACGGTCTAAACCCTGCGTTAATGGCAATAAGAAAGGCCTACCTGAAAAGGTAGGCCTTTTTTTTCGCCTCGGTATTGCCCGGGCCACGCCATTGGCTTGTGCGTTTCGCAGTTTATACAGCGACAATCTTACCGGCGGTCGTTTTAAAGTGGACACTCAACGCGTCTAATCCACCTATATACTCACCGTCAATGAAGACTTGAGGAACGGTTTCCTTACCGGTTATGGCTCGCACCGATCGCAAGCTGGCACCCTGACCTACGGATATTTCATCGTAGCTGAGACCCTGTTGCTGGAGCATTTGTTTCGCCCCGACACAAAATGGACAACCCGGTTTGGTCAAAATACTCACCGCCGCAGGTTTCAATGCCGCCGGATTAATAAAGTCCAGCATGGTGTCTGCATCTGACACTTCAAACGGGTCACCCGGCACATCCGGCTCGATGAACATCTTTTCAATAATGCCGTCCTTAACCAGCATGGAATAACGCCATGAACGTTGCCCAAAACCAAGTTCCGATTTATCCACCAACATACCCATGCCCTTAGTGAAATCACCATTGCCATCGGGGATGACGGTGATGTTTTCGGCTTCCTGATTCTGCTTCCAGGCGTCCATGACAAAGGCATCATTCACCGAGATACACACGATGTCATCGACCCCGTGAGCATGGAAGGTAGCCGCCAGCTCATTAAAACGCGGTAAATGCGTTGATGAACAGGTCGGGGTGTACGCACCGGGGAGCGAAAAGACCACCACGGTTTTTCCGGCAAAGATCTCAGCACTGCTGACATCCACGAACTCGTTGTCTTTACGCGTTTTAAAAACCACCTTAGGCACAGCCTGGCCTTCTCTATTTTCTTTTTCCATTGTCATTCTCCTGATTGCTAAATAAATTAAGTGTCGTTAAATATGACGCTATTATCGAGCAGACTCAGATATTGGTAAAATCGTTTATTTCTACTATTATGATAGTTATTGCCTATCAATAAACGGCCACTATGAATTTCAAAGACCTGGAATATTTGATCGCCATCGAAGAGGAAGGCCATTTCAACAAGGCCGCGCAACGCTGCTTTGTCAGCCAGCCCACTCTGAGCGGACAATTGAAAAAACTCGAAGAAGAACTGGGGGTATTATTAGTCGAACGCAGCAATCGTCAGGTCAGAATGACCGAAGCAGGACGAACTGCCGCCAATCAGGCTCGTCGCATCCTGGCGGAGAAACGTGTACTCAAAGAAATTGCCCAACGCTATCAGGATCCGATGGTGGGAGAGCTGCATGTAGGATTGATTCCCACCGTCGCGCCGTATTTATTGCCACGCATCATGCCGGTGCTGAAAAAAAGTTACCCTAATTTAAAATTATGGCTGCACGAATACCAAACCCATACCCTGTTAGATAAATTGCGTAATGCCGAACTGGATTTACTCATACTGGCCTTGCCAGTGGATACAGACGAATTCAGTGAACGCGATCTATTCGCGGAGCCGTTTTTACTGGCCGTCCCAACCAGCGAAAATTTATCAAAACAGAATCAGATCAGCTTGCTTGAGCTTAATGAACGCGAAATGTTGTTGCTAGAAGAAGGCCATTGCCTACGCGGTCAGGCGCTGGATATTTGTTTCAGTGCCGGCGCCACCGAACAACAGGGCTTTCAGGCCACCAGCCTTGAAACGCTACGCCATATGGTGGCCGAAGGCATGGGCATGACCCTGATGCCAAAATTGGCGGTGCCAACTCGCACGCTCAAAAGTGACAGCATTCGTTATATTCCTTTTAAAGCCCCGCCGCCGACGCGGCGCATCGGGATACTTTACCGACAGGGGAGTTATCGGCAAGCGACATTTAACTCAATTGCTGAATTGATACAAAGTCAGATGAAAGAACTGTGACCCAAAATCGTTTGATTCCATCGTTAATTTCCTTTAAAACCGCGCATTTTAGTCTCAAAACACACCGCCAAGGATGTTTTTGTCACTATTTTTAAATTTTTTTGCTGCCATTTCAAATGCTTACAATTACTTTATGTGCTTCGATGTCGCATCATTAAGTATATGGTCAAATGTCCGATAAAACTCATTACATTAGGAAGCTTCAAGGAGCTAAAGATGAGTGACAAAATAAAAATAGCGTTGCTGGGCCTGGGCAATGTCGGTCAAGACTTTGCTGAAGCCTTTCTGGAAATGATCCAGGAAGATGGCCGGCCTATAGAAATTGCCGCCGTAGCTCACCATGATCGGAACTCACCCGTCGCCCTGGGTTTTCAACAAAACAAAGTACCCTTTTTTGAAAACGCCACAGGTGTTATCGATATGGGTGAAAGCATTGATATTATTTTTGATCTTACCGGCAACCCAGAAACGCGAACCGAATTACGCAAAGGCTTGCAAGCCAGCAACAACAAGCACACGGTCATTGCACCCGAGATGATCGCAAAATTACTCTGGATGTTCTTTGATGATACGGTCGGGGTTCAAAATATTAAAAACGGAGGATATAGCTAAAAAAATAACTCACCACGACAGCGACGTGTTTTAATCCAATAACAACACAGCCTGTCGCATGCAACGGCAAAATGCCTCTGCTGTTATCAATGCCGTACAACGCCAATTTATGAGCGGAGCACGATCCTGCCTCATTCACTGTCTCATTCACTGTCTCATTCACTGTCTCATGCCGTTAACGATTTTTGATTTATGGCGCAACCGCCATCGTCGAATGCCTTGTTGACTTCGTGGTGATGATGGCAAGTTAGTCATATGTTGGTTATGCTGTGATCAATCATTCTATTAATGTCAGGCTTATGGAATCCTCGATTAACTGGCCCGCGATTGCCGCCGATACCATTGTCATTGTACATTTTGCCTTTGTACTGTTTGTCGTGCTCGGCGGTATCTTATTAATATGGTGGAAAAAGCTCGTCTGGATACATCTGCCCAGTGTGGTATGGGGTGTGGTGGTTGAGTTCACGGGCTGGATCTGCCCATTGACACCGTATGAAAACGCCTTACGCGCCCAGGCCGGGCTGGAAATGTACGACGGGGATTTTGTGATGCGTTACATCATGCCCCTCCTCTACCCCGAGGATCTAACCCGCTCAACCCAGATCGTACTTGGTTTTATCGTGCTGTTGATCAACCTCATTTGTTATTATTATGTTTTTATCATCAGAAAGTCGTCCGCACCAACCCGCCAATAGTCTTAAACCCGCCATTTTGATAGTAAAAACACCCTTCTAAGCCGACTAGATCAGTATCCTGAAATATTTTATTGTTAAATTTCAATGGCTTGGGATATATTTACCCGGTCTGACCCGAATGGCAAATTTTGATGAGGGAATCTGCCAGGCTTTGACGCTTTACAGGTTAAGCAGGT